>DATFZR010000352.1:0-5278 GCA_035314265.1 Candidatus Acidiferrales bacterium | reverse complement strand
CTATTTCCACCTGCGCGTGCTCGCCGGAGAGCAGCGCCCTGTGGCCACCTTCGACGGGAAGAAGGTGATCAACCTCAGCTCGAACAATTATCTGGGGCTTACCAGCCATCCAAAGCTGCGCGGCGCGGCGATCGCGGCCATCCGCAAGTACGGCGTGGGAGCGGGGGCTGTGCGCACGATTTCCGGCACGATGAAAATCCACATGGACCTGGAGAAGCAGATTGCGAAGTTCAAGCACACGGAGGCGTGCGTGGTGTTCCAGTCCGGATTCGCCGCGAATGCGGGAACCGTGTCGGCCATCCTGGGCAAAGACGACCTGATCATTTCCGACGAACTGAACCACGCTTCGATCATTGACGGATGCCGGCTGTCGAAGGCGGCGATCCGCGTGTTCAAGCATAAGGACACGGCGGACTGCGCGCGAATCTGCGAGGAAACGAAGGACTGGCCCGGCAAGAAGCTATTGATCACCGACGGCGTGTTCAGCATGGATGGCGACATCGCGCCGCTGCCCGCGCTGTGCGACCTGGCGGAGAAATACAACTGCATCATGATGGTGGACGACGCGCACTCCTCGGGCGTATTGGGCCGCAATGGGCGAGGCACAGTAGACCACCTGGGCTGCGACGGACGCGTGGATATCCAGGTGGGCACGCTGAGCAAAGCGATCGGAGCCATGGGCGGCTACGTGTGCGGTTCGAGCGACCTGGTGGAGTTTCTCTACCACCGAGCGCGGCCGTTCTTGTTCTCCACGTCGCACCCGCCGTCCGTGACGGCCACGTGCCAGGCGGCGTTCAGCCTGCTGGCCTCGCCGGCGGGCGGCAAACTGGTGGCGAAGCTGTGGGAGAACACGCGTTATTTTCAGAAGGGGCTGGCGCAGCAGGGCTTTCCGCCGAGCGAGAGCGAGACGCCTATCTCACCGATTCTCGTTGGGGATGCCGGCAAGGCGTTCCAATTGTCGCGCGAACTGTTCCGGCAGGGCGTGTTTGCTCCGGCGCTGGGATTCCCGACGGTGGCCGAGGGGAAGGCGCGGCTGCGCGCCATTGTGACGGCCACGCATACGCGGAAGGACCTGGAGAAGGCGCTGGACGTGCTGGGCCGCGTGGCGCGGAAGCTGGACATCATTCACTAGCTAGCTAGAACCCGCGAGCAGTTCCAGCTAGACGAGCGCACTAGAGGGCGGCACTTGGCGCGAGGCGCCAGACACAGCCCTTCGTCATGCGGCGGGAGCTGGTGCTACGGGCGCGGCCACCGGCGGTGCAGTTGGGTGCTGGAAATGGCGGAAGATGAGCAGCGCAATCGCACCCAGCCCCAGAACGCTGGAAAAGAACATCACGAAGAAGCACAGAACGGGGACCAAAGCGGCCAGGCGCAGGACGAGGAGGCCGAGCGCCAGGCGTCCCGTCATGGGCAAGGCGCCGGAAGCGGCGCCGAGCATGGCCTCCCCCATCCACACCGCCGTAAACACCTGGCCGAAGAAGATCATGAAGAGCCAGAAGAACAGCGTGGAAATCCCCAGCCCCAAACCCACAACGGTGACGCACGCGATGAACGCGACGACCGGCAGCGCGAAGAAGGCCACCAAGCCAACCCCCAGCGGAGCGCCGATTCTGGCCACTTGGCGAGAGGTCTGGTGGACAAAGTCGGGCGCCAGAGAAACGAAGAGCAGCCCGATGACGAAAGCCATCCCCCAGATCATCGCGTTGTACCAATAGCCCGAGGAGCGGAGGTATTCGGGGCGCTCCCTGACGATCTCAATCAGCGGGGAGCCGGAAAGCTTGGCGTCGGCTGAGATTTCAGGTTGAAAGGGGCCGCGGTAGCGGAAACTTCCCTTGATATCCGCGTGCGAAGCGACCACGAGGGGGCCGTGACGTTCATGCTCTTCCGCGCCCCCGTGAATCTTCACATCGCCGCCAATAGGAGCGTTGATGCTTCCGTCGCCCAGATACGCGCTGAGGTCGCGGCCGATGGGGCCGTCCAAGCGCATATCGCCGACAAACAGGGTTGCGCTTCCGGCCACGTTGGAGCGCGGGGTGGTTTCGAACTGGCCCACGAAGCTCAGCACATTGCGGGCCACGACCCCTTCGATGACCAGATGCTGGTTAAACGAGCGGACGTTTCCGTCCACTTTGCCGGTGATGCGCGCGGAATTGGCGAACGCGATCACGTCGCCGGTCACGTGTCCGTCCACCGAAAGGCTATGGCACATACACACCAGGTCGCCGTCGAGCGTCCCGTCGATGCGCACGGAAGGGCCCAGGATGAAGAGGTCGTGCTTTACCGTCTGGCCCACGGGGATTTCGTAGCTGACCTCCTGCTTGATGAACTCGGTGGCGGCCTGCGCGGAGGGCGGATGCGCCAGGCCCAGCGGCACGAGAACGGCGAGAAAGATGGAAAGGGAGGCCAGGCGGCGCAGGTTCCTGCGGAACAGCAGCAGCAGTATGGACGCCAGGACTCCAAGCGAGATCAGAACCACGAATTGCAGCATATCGTTCCATCCTTTCCAGAAGGCCCCGTTGAGGAGAAGCCAGGTGAAAATAAATTGTCCGCCGAAGCCGGACTGCTGGATGTTGTCCATCCAGGGATCAACGTAGGAGCTCCACAGCGTGTAGGCGCCCAATCCGGCAAGAGCAAAGGCTGTCAGCCATCCCCAGGAAAGCCCCTCTGAGCGGCGAGGAGCCAGGAGGCGGGCGGGGAGGGGCTCGTCGTCCTCCACCAGCGCCTGGCTGAGGAGCAGGGACTCGCGCTTGAGCGCATCGAGCAGGCGGCGGCACGCGGCACACTGCTCGAGGTGCACGACGACGACGCGCGCGTCCACCTGCTCGAGCTGGCCTTCGATATAGAGGAGGCCGGTGACTTCGTCCACGTGGTTCATCGAGTTCTGAGGGTTCTGGGACGTGACGGCGTTCATCGCGCACCTCGCGTGCCGGCGGCTGCCGGCGGGGCGTCAGCGGTCTGGAGGAGCGCGGCGCGCAACTCATGGCGTGCGCGCAGCAGCACCACGCCGACGAAGGCGCGGCGTAATCCCAGGGCGTCGGCGATTTCGTCGTAACTCAATTCCGAGTAGTAGCGCAGCACCAGGGCCATGCGGGCGCGGTCGGAGAGGTGCTCCAGAGCGTGGCGCACGCCGCTGCCGGTCTGCTGGGAAATCATGTGGTCGAGCTGGCCGGGATCGGGATGCTCGAGGGGCATCGTCTCGGCGTCTTCCGTCTCCAGATCCTGGCGCACTTTGCGGCGGCGGAGCAGGTCCCAGCAATGGTTCGCGGCGACCTTATAGAGCCAGGCCGTGAAGGGCCGCTCCGGGTCGTACTGTCCGAGTTTGGCGCGAAGTTTCACGAATACGTCCATGGCCGCGTCCTCAGCATCTTCGCGCGTAGGCAGCACGCGCCGGCAGAAGCGGAAGAGCGGCCCGGCAAATTGCCGGTAGAGGTCGCCCCAGGCCTCGCGGTCGCCAGCCTGGGCGCGCGCCACCGTAGCCGCAAGGTCTTCCCCGCCCATGCCTTCGGGTTTCCCTTTCCCCTGCATTCCATACGCACCGGGGGGCGGTTTTCTTTCAGCCCCGGGCAAAGTATAGCCCGAGGTTCGCTACAGGCGAGGGCCGGTTCAGACGAGCCGCCCAGGGGAGTGCGGAGGGGAGCACGGAGAGGAGCACGGAGAGGAGCACGGGCCAGCCCGGGCCTGGGATACACTGGCTGGCGCGTATGCGCAGGGCTACTCTGGCCGCGCAGGGCGACGGGAGGCGAATGAGCGGCGAACTACCATCCGCGGTGATCGTGGGCCGGCCGAACGTGGGCAAATCCACGCTGTTCAACCGGCTTACGGAAAGCCGGCGCAGCATCGTGACGGACGAGCCGGGCATCACGCGCGACCGCATCTACGGCACGGTGCAATGGAACGGCCGGCCGTTTGAGCTGGTGGACACGGGAGGCCTGCTGCCGGACGACAAGGCTGCCATCCCGCGGGAAATCTTCCGGCAGGCGCGCGTGGCCATGGAGAACGCCGCGGTGCTGGTGCTGGTGGTGGACGCACGCGCGGGCGTACACCCGCTGGACCGGGAGCTGGCGCAAATCCTGCGGCGCGTGGGCAAACCGATCATCATCGCCGTGAACAAAGTGGATACGGGCGGGCAAACGTCGCTGGCCGGGGAGTTCTTCGAGCTGGGCGGGCGGGTGGTGGGCGTCTCCGCGGAGCACGGGCGCGGCGTGGACGATTTGCTGGACGAAATCACGCGCGATTTTCCGCGCGCTGAGGTCAAGGAGAAGCCGCGCGCGGTGCGCGTGGCCATCATCGGACGTCCGAACGTGGGCAAATCCACGCTGCTCAACCGGCTGGCCGGCGAGGAACGCTCCATCGTGGCCGCCGAGCCGGGCACCACGCGCGACGCCGTGGACACGCTCGTCGAGCAGGACGGGAGTCTCTTCCAGTTCATTGATACGGCGGGGATCCGCAGGAAGGCGAAGACGAAGCTCGTGGCGGAAAAACTGAGCGTGGTGATGGCGCGAAAGCATCTGGAGCAGGCGGACGTGGCGCTGCTGGTGCTGGACGGAGCCGAGGGCGTCACGTCGCAGGACGCCTCGATTGCCGAGTATGGCGCGCGCTCGGGCTGTTCGATCATCCTGGCGCTCAACAAGTGGGACCTGGCGCAAAAGCTCGCCGCCGAAAAGATGGACAAGAAAATCTCGTCCTCCGAACTGCGCAAGCAGTACGAGGAAATGATCCGCGGAAAGCTGAAATTCCTGGCCTTTGCGCCGCTCGTTTTCATATCCGCGCTCTCCGGGCAGCACACGGGCAGGCTGTTCGACCTGATTCGCCAGGCGAGCGAGGCGCGGAAGCGGCGCATTTCCACCGGGGAGCTGAACCGCTGGCTGAAAGCGACGGACCTGCAACGGGGGAGTTCGCCGGGGGGCGCGGGCGTGCGCATCCTGTATCTGACGCAGGCGTCGGTCGAGCCGCCCACGTTTGTGCTGTTCACGAACAGGGTGAAGCCGTTGCACTTCAGCTACCAGCGCTACCTGGAGAACCGGCTGCGGGAGACCTTCGACTTCACGGGGACGCCGATACGGTTCACACAGCGCGAGAAGAAACGCCGCGCCTGACGGACGATACGCTGCTATCTCAGCCAGCGGATTGTGATTTGGTGTTCGACCTGCTTGAAGTCGGCGTCGCCCGTCACGAGCTCCCCGCCGGTGAGTCACTCCTACTGGGTAAGCGCATTAGGCGGGGACGCAACAGCGACCAGCGATGCCGGACGCCGCTTAGTTCCCGTTGACACCGGGCC
>DATFZR010000351.1:0-6336 GCA_035314265.1 Candidatus Acidiferrales bacterium | reverse complement strand
ACCTCGCCAACGGCTACAAGCCCCAGAACGACTTCCGCTACTCTGCGGGCGTTGTGCTTCGCTGGGGCGCCAAGCCGGTGTTCGTGAACAAGCCGCCCACGGCTAGCTGCGCCACCGATGTTTCATCGATCGTTCAGGGCGCCGGCGACTCTGTTCCCGTCCGCGCCACCGCGAGCGATCCCGATGGCGACACGCTTACGTATTCCTGGAGCGCCAACGGCGGACGCGTGGAAGGCACCGGCCCGGTGGCCCGCTGGACTGCCGGCGACGCCGCGCCCGGCTCCTACACCGTTACCGCGCGCGTGGACGATGGTCACGGCGGCAGCGCTTCCTGCTCTTCCAACATTCGCGTTGAGCCGCGTCCGCTCCGTGGTCCCACGGTTTCCTGCTCCGTGGACCGCAGCTACGTGCAGCCCGGCGAGCGCGTGAACGTGACCGCCAACGGGAACAGCCCCGAAGGTTTCCCGATTGATTACCAGTGGCGCGCCAACGGCGGCAACGTCTCCGGAACCGGCTCCACGGTTCAGCTCGACACCACGGGCCTCGCGCCCGGCCAGTACACCGTCTCTGCACGTGCTTCCGATGGGCACGGCGGCGTTGCGGATTGCTCCGCGGGAGTCAGCGTGGCCGCGCCTCCGGCAAAGCCGCAAGCCGTCAAGCTCGGCGAGTGCATCTTCAAGAAGGTGGGCAACACGCGTGTAGACAACGTGTGCAGCCGCCTGCTCGACGACGCCATCCTTCGCCTCCAGAACGATCCCAAGGCGACGCTGGTTCTTATCGCCTACGAAGACCCCGCGAAGGAAACCAAGGGGAAAGTGGCGGAGACCCGCGGCGAAAACGGCAAGAAATACGTCACCGGCAAGAAGGGCGGAATTGACGCAGGCCGCGTCGGCAACCGCAAGGGAAGCGGCGTCGAGGGGGCGGACACCGCCAACCGTCGCGTTGAAATCTTCCTGGTGCCTGACGGAGCAACCTTCTAAATCTCTCTGGGAGTCCGGGCGGCGCCCATCTGGCTCCGCCCGGCCGTCCCGCAACTGCTTCTGCGATTCCACACGGGCTCCGGTTGGCACTCCGCTCCGGAGCCCGTTGTGTTTTCGGGGGGCGCCACTGCACCTCTCGCCGCCCGCCCCCAGCGCGTTGAAACAGGCTACGGGTTTGCACCCCTCGTTGGTCCAGCTAGATGAGAAAGGAAGCCCCGCGCGACGGAAAAGCCGCCGCGCGGGGCCTGAATCCATTACGCAGATTTTGTATGTGGGCTTACTTCTTCTGCAGGTCGCCCAGCGCGGCCAGCACTTCTTCGCTGTGCTTCGAGGGGTCTACTTTGATGAACTCCTTCACGATGGTGCCCTTCGGGTCGATCAGGAAGGTGTTGCGCGCGGAAAACGTTTTGTCGCCGAACAACATCGTCGAGCCGTAGGTGGTGGAGACGCTGTGGTCCGTATCCGCCAGCAGCTTGAAGTTCAGTCCTTCCTTCGTGCAGAATTCCTTGTGCGAGTCAGAGGTGTCCACGCTCACCCCCAGAATCACGGCGTGGATCTGCTGGTACTTTGCCAGGTCCTGCTGGAAGTTATGGGCTTCGATCGTGCATCCCTTGGTGAAGTTCTTGGGGTAGAAGTACAGCACCACCCACTGGCCCTTGAAGTCGCTCAGGCTCACCGGCGTCCCTTCCTGCGACGTCAGCTTGAAGTTCGGGGCAGGCGTTCCCACGGCGGGCGGATCCGCCGCGCGCAACGCGGGATAGGCGCACAACAGCAGCGCCGCAACGGCGCCAAGCATGGCCGCTCGGGGTCTTGCACTCACTGAAAAAGACATCGTCTCTCCTCCTTGGCTTCTTTTGAACCACATTGATTCTAGCGCAGAACACTGGAAGGTTCAGCGGCGCGGCACGTTCGGCCTGCGGTATCCTGAGAGCGATCGGAGCGGACCGTGCCGCCAGTCAAAAAACGCCGCAAGTTCAACGCAGGCCAGGCCGCGCGGCGGGTAGCGCGGGAGATTGTGGGCCAACCGCCCGTGGAGCGCGTGATTCCAGACAAACGCCGCAAACCGCCGAAGCACCGCAAGTCCTGGCTTAGCGATACGCAGGAATAGCGCGACGCTGTTCCCGGCCGGAATGAAGCTGTGGACGGCATCTTTCAGGTTCGCACGGAACCTAGTTTTTCGACCCTCAACCCGGCTTGTGGTTGGGAACTTTTTCGCCGGAATTGAAGACCGCGGCAGGAGGCGCGGACAGGTGCTCCGCAAAGCCCGCGGCAATGCATTCCAAGCCCGCCTTGTCGAACCCGGTAAAGCTTGCGGCGATGGTTCCGTCCTGCTGAATCAGGAAAAACGTGGGAACGTTGGTGAGGCCATACGCATTCGAAACGGGGTAATCCCCGGCATCGATCAGGGAAGGGAAGGTCAGACCATACTCTCCGGCGAACTCTTTGGTGTCGCGTGCATCGTCCTGCGAAATCCCGAGAATGATCGCTTTACCGCCGCCGTAGGCTTTGTAGATGCGTTCCACAAAGGGCATCGTGTACTGGCACACGGGGCAACTCACCTTGTAGAACGCGGCGAGCACCGGACCCTTTTCGAGCAGTTTGGAAACCGCCACGGGACGGCCTTCCGTGTCCGGCAGCTCGATCGCAGGGGCCTGCGCGCCATCCGGCAGCCTGGCCGGTTCCTGGCACCTGAAGGCGCGAAGAAGGTTTCTCAGCATCTCATTCAATTCTAACGAAATTGCAACCGGCCATCCACTCGCCGGCGGCCCGGTTGCCTATGGCACAAGCCTCCACTTTCAGATGCCCGAGCGGGCGGGTCGATACCGCCGAATACCTAGGACGTGCCCGGGAGGCCGAGTTGGAGGTCAGGTGCATTCCCAGGAGCGGCAGGTCAGTGAATGTGCCGGCTCTTCTTGGCAAGGAAATCCATCAGCAGGTACTGTCCCAGCGTGTGCGGCGTGGTGAAGTAGGCCTTTCCCCTGCACATCTCGCTCACTTTCTGCACAAAACGGACCAGCGTAAAGTCGCTGGCCAGCATGAAGGTATTGATCATGATGCCCGCGCGGCGGCATCGGGCCACCTCATCGAGGGTTTCGGTCACCACCATGGGGTCGAGCCCAAAGGCGTTTTTGTAGACACGGCCGTCTTCGAGCGTCAGCGCGGAAGGCTTTCCATCGGTGATCATCACGATCTGGCGCATGTCTTTCTTCTGCCGCGCCAGGATGCGCCGGGCGAGCCTTAATCCTTCGCGCGTATTCGTGTAGAAGGGCCCTACCTGCACGCGCGCCAGCTCTTCGAGGGGGATCTCCTCGGCGGAATCATGGAAGAGGACGAGGTGCAGCGAGTCGCCCGGATATTGCGTGCGAATCAGATGCGAAAGCGCCAGAGAGACGCGCTTTGCCGGGGTGAAGCGGTCTTCTCCGTAGAGGATCATGCTGTGGCTGCAATCGAGCAGGATCACCGTGGCGCAGGAACTCTGGTAGTCGCACTGGTGCACGCGCAGGTCGGAGTAATCGAGTTCGATGGGCAGGCCCGGGCCGTTGCGGCGCACGGCGTTGAAGAGCGTTGCGGGAATATCCAGGTTGATGGTGTCGCCGAATTCGTAGGGCTTGGATGCCGCGGTGGTTTCCACGCCCGTAGCCAGCTCGAGTGTGTCGTGGCGTCCCAGGCTGCTCTTGCCCAGCGAACCCATCAGGTCTTTCAGCGCGCGGAAGCCCAGGAAGTCGATGGCCTTGTCTGTGATTTCGAAGCGGGCGGTGGTCTTGTCGTCGCGCCCGGCCTGCCCACGGGGGGCTTTCTGGCCGGCTTCCGTAACCATTGGCGGCTGCTGGTTGATATATCCTTCGCGCGAAAGGCGCTCGACCAATTTGTCGAGCAGGCGCTCGAGCTCCTTGCGCCGCTCGGGATTGCCGGTCAGTTCGTCCAGCAATTCCTGCGGCAGCATTTCACCATCTTCGAGCGCGCGCAGGATGGCCTGGCGGAGCGATTCCATCGAGCGGTCGGGATCGAACTCGCCCCAGCGCGAGTAGGGGGAATCGAATCCGCTCTGCAGCAGGTAGTCGGAGAGGTGGTTGACGAGATCTTCCAGGTCCACGGCGTCCCCGGGCTCGCCATCGTATTTCGAATATCGTGTGATCTTCATACCAGCCTATTCAAAGAGGACAGGCTGAAAGCCTGTCCTACTAGTTGAACTGTCTGCGCGGCGGGCGGCCCGAATACGGCTCCTGCTCGCGCCCCTCGGCGGGCCGCGGCGTCTCCGCGTGATAGCCGCGTTCTTCGCTGCGGCTGACGCGGCGGTGCGCCCACAGTCCCTCGAGAACAAATTCCGCCGCGGCCACGGCCAGGGCGGGCGCCACGCCCTCGCGAATGCCCACGCGGTCCAGCCGCTCCAAGAGCCCCGGCACTTTTCTCATCAGAGCCAGCTCGTCGCGGGGAGAGATGTTGGCGGCCAGCTTCAGCTCGCCGCCGTTCTGAAACCACTCGACGGTTTTGTCCATGTTGACGCCGCTGAAGGCGCGCTCGAAGGTCCGCCCGATGGCGGCGCGAATCAATTCGCGCGCTACGGTATCGGCGCCGCGCAGCTCGCCTTCATATTCCAATTCGATTTTGCCGGTGATGGCCGGCATCGCGGCATAGAGGTCCGCCACGCGCGCCACGGCGGGGCGCTCCTGCAAGCGGACGGCGCGCTGCTCCGCGTTGCTCGCCACGTTCTCGACCACCGAAATCGGCAGGCGCTGGCTCACACCCGAGCGCTTGTCCACGCGCTTGTCTTCCCGCGCGAGAAAGGCGATCTGCTCGATCACCTCGCGGAGGTAGGCGGGAATTTCGAGCGGCAACTGGCCGCCGCGGTCCGTCCAGGCTTCCTGCTGGGTGATGCGCAGGCCTTCTTCGACGGAGGCGGGATAGTGCGTGCGGATTTCCGCGCCAACGCGGTCTTTGAGCGGCGTGATGATTTTCCCGCGGGCCGTGTAATCCTCGGGGTTGGCGGTGAAGACCATCAGCACATCGAGCGGCAGCCGCAGGGGGTAGCCTTTGATCTGGATGTCGCCCTCCTGCATGACGTTGAACAGTCCCACCTGGATTTTCCCGGCCAGATCCGGCAGCTCGTTGATGGCAAAGATGCCCCGGTTCGCGCGCGGCAGCAGGCCGTAGTGCATGGTGAGTTCGTCGGAAAGGTCGCGACCGCCACGCGCGGCGCGGATGGGGTCCACGTCGCCGATCATGTCTGCGATGGTGACGTCTGGGGTGGCCAGCTTTTCGACATAGCGCCGCGTGCGCGGCATCCAGTGGATGGGCGTCGCGTCGCCCTCGCGCGCCACGCGCTCGCGGCAGGCTTTGCAGATGGGCCGGTACGGATTGTCGTTGATCTCGCAGCCGGCGATGACGGGCATGAACTCGTCGAGGAGCGCCGACAGGCCCCGCAGGATCCGGCTCTTCGCCTGGCCGCGCAGGCCCAGCAGGATGAAGTTCTGCCGCGCCAGCACCGCGTTTACGATCTGCGGCACCACGGAATCCTCGTAGCCATGAACGCCGGGGAAGAGAGCCTCTCCGGCGGCGAGCATGCGGAGGAGGTTCTCCCGCGCTTCCTGTTTTACGCTGCGGCCGGCGATGCGCTCCTCCGGCCAGGAGCTGCGGCGCAGTTCGCCCAGCGTGGCCGGCAACTGATTCGAAGGAATACCAGTAGAGGACATAGAGGATTCGATGCGCTTCCTTTCCTAATGATTATAGTCCGTTCGAGAGAAGAAAGCTGGCGTAACGGCCCGGCATGATTCGAGGCGGCCCTTCTCGGCGGGGCCGCCTCGCATGCAGTACCGCCCGGCACCTGCCGGATCGCGTCATTTAGGACGGGCGGTATGGGCCGTCTGGGTTTCTGATTGAGCGCCTTGTTGGGGCAGAGGCGCGGTGAGGGTGGCGGACAGCGCCAGCTTGGCGCTGGGAGCGGGAGTCCCACGCCAATCGTTGTGGATGGCCCCGAGCGTTTGCAGGAGCAACTGGCCGAGATAGGCGAGAGTGGCGGCGCGGCGGGAGGAAATGCGGCCGTCGGCAGAAAGGACGAAGGTGTTGGCCAAGGCGAGATTGAGGCCGGCGCCGGAGCGAAGGTCGGTGACGGCGCCGAGAATCTCGCGGGCGAGGGGCTTGGCGACGGAGCGCTCGAGGGCGCGGAGCTCCATTTGGGCGTGATGGGCGCAGAACTCCGGGTGGCTGTGGCCGCGGAGCATGCGGCAGCGGCGTTTGTCGGAGGTGCGGTAACTGCAGCGGGGAAGTTCGGGGGCGGGCGGTCTTGGTTTGGGAGCGGGGCGACGAATACCTTCGTCTTTTGAGACTTCGGCTTGGGTGTGTCAGCCGTTACGTGAGA
>DATFZR010000350.1:0-2659 GCA_035314265.1 Candidatus Acidiferrales bacterium | reverse complement strand
GAACGTGAATTGGAACGCGCCGCAGAGCAGGCCGACCAGCGTGAGCATCAGCAGGGCGGAGTGGGGGGGAACGCCGCCGCGAACGAGCTGCACGGAATACGCCGCCATCACGGCGGCGGCAGGTGCGGAGGGAGAAGTGATCAGACGGTTGGTGCCGCCAAATGTGGGAGCGATCAGGCCGAGAACGACGGTGCCAATGATTCCCGCCAGCGCGCCCTGGGCCGCGTAGGCGGCGCCGAGCGGAGAAAGCACGGTGACGCCGAAGGCGATGGCGGACGGCAACGCGACGAGCGTCGCCGAAAGGCCGCCCCAAAACTCTCCTATAAACTTGCCGGGCCCCTGAATCCTCAAAGTGGGCAAATAATACCACCAGCGGGAGCGCCGGGGGCCCGTCTGGGCGCGTTGACTGATACTGGCGCACAGAATAAGATTCACTGCAGTGACCGACTCCGAACCACTCATTGGAAAAACCATTTCGCATTACCGCATCCTGGAAAAACTGGGCGGCGGCGGGATGGGCGTGGTGTACAAGGCGGAGGACACGCGCCTGAAGCGGCAGGTAGCGCTCAAATTCCTTCCGGAAAGCATGGGGCGGGACGCGACGGCGCTGGAGCGCTTCCGGCGCGAGGCGCAGGCCGCGAGCGCGCTGAACCATCCGAACATCTGCACGATTCACGACATCGGCGAGGAAAACGGCCTGGCCTATATCGTGATGGAGTTCCTCGAAGGCTCGACGCTGAAGCACCGCATCTCCGGCCGGGCGCTGCCTATCGAGCTTGTTGTGGAGCTGGGCATCGAAATCGGGGACGCGCTCGACGCGGCGCACGCCAAGGGAATCGTCCATCGCGACATCAAGCCGGCGAACATCTTCATCACCTCGCGCGGGCACGCGAAGGTTCTGGATTTCGGCCTGGCCAAGCAAACCACCTTCAGCGCAGAGGGCGCGACGCTGGGCGGCCAGATGACCGCGGACGCGCATGAAGAGCACCTCACCAGTCCCGGCGCGGCCGTGGGAACGGTGGCGTATATGTCACCGGAGCAGGTGCGCGGGCAGGAACTCGACGGGCGCACGGACCTGTTCAGCTTCGGCGCGGTGCTCTACGAAATGGCCACGGGAGCGCTTCCCTTTCGCGGGGAAACCTCCGGGCTGATAACGGAAGCCATCCTGAACCGGCTGCCCACGCCGGCGGTGCGGATCAATCCGGACCTTCCGCCCAAGCTCGAGGAGATCATCCAGAAGGCGCTCGAGAAAGATCGCAAGCTGCGCTACCAGCATGCGGCGGACGTGCGCGCCGATTTGCAACGCCTGCAGCGCGATTCCGCCTCCGGACGGATCGCGGTGGTGCAGGCTCCGCCGGAAGCGTCTGGGGTTGCGGCGGCTCCCCCGGCGGGCGCGTCCTCTGCCAGCGTGTCAGCCAGCATATCCGCCGCCGGGCCCCAGACCACCGTGTTGCAGGCGCCTTCAGGCCGGCGCGGCTGGATGGTGGGCGGCGCGGCTGCTGCGGTGCTGCTCCTCGGGCTGCTGGCCTGGAAGTTGCTCCCGGGCCTTTCCGGCAAGGCTCACGGGCCCGCGGACACGAAAGCCATCGCCGTGGTCGAGATCGAGAACCTGACGCAAGACCCGTCGCTCGACTGGCTGGGGAACGGCGTGGTGGAGCTGCTCACGTCCAACCTGGCGCAGGCGAAGAGCGTGGAAGTGATCTCCTCCGAGCGCGTGCGCGGCATCATCCGCGAGCGCGTGAAAGGCGAAGGCAAACTGCCGCCGGGCGAGGCGCACGACGTGGCCCAGGCGGCGCATGCAGACATGTTCGTGAGCGGTGCGCTCCTGAAAGTGGGGGACGGGCTGCGGCTCGACCTGCGCGTGCAAGACACGGGAACGGGCAAGGTGCTCCTGGCCAACAAGGTGGAGGCGGCGAACGCCCAGGCCGTGTTCGGCATGGTGGACCAAGCCACCGCGGGGATTCTGGCGGAGATTTCTCCCGGCGAGTCCGCCGCCAAATTCAACGTCGCTGCCATGCTGACGTCAAATGTGGACGCTCTTCGCGCCTACGAAGAAGGCGAAGGTTACTACGCGCGGTATCTCATTCGCCAGGCGGCGGACGCATACCAGCGGGCCATCACGGCCGATCCGCAATTTGCCATGGCCTACTACCGCCTGACACTGGCCCTGGTTTCCGCGGACTTTCCCGCCGCACGGCGCGCGATTGCCAAGGCATCGGAAGTGGCGTCGCGGCCGTCCATCCCGCGCTTCCAGAAGCTTCTGATCGAAGCGATGAAGCGGAACATGGATGGCCGCTGGGACGAAGCGGTCGAAGCGTACCAAACGCTGTCGCGCGAGTTTCCGCGCGAGATCGATCCGCTGATGAACGTTTCCTACATGCTTGGCTGCACATCCAGGAATGGCGAGGCCATCGCGGCGAACGAAGAGGTTGTGCGGATCGACAGCAAGTTCGCGCCCGGGTACAACCTGCTGGCCTACCGGTACGCGTGTGCCGGCGATATGACCCGGGCTCTCGAAGCCTTGGACAAGTATGCGGCCCTGCTGCCGGCGAACGATCCGAATCCCATCGATACCCGGGGCGATGTGCTGGCCATAGGCGGCCGGCTGGACGAGGCGCTGGCGCAGTACCAGAAGAACGTGCAGCTCAATCCGACGTTC
>DATFZR010000349.1:0-4392 GCA_035314265.1 Candidatus Acidiferrales bacterium | reverse complement strand
CCCCGCCGGCCGCAACGTGAAGCAAAGGGCAGGGAACCGATTGCAGTTGAGCCTCGTATAACGCTCAGGGGGGTGACCCGTGAATGCCCTGATACAAGAGCTGCGTTTTGGCCTGCGCATGTTGTGGAAGCAGCCCGGCTTTACCGCGATGGCGGTGCTGACGCTGGGGCTCGGCATCGGCGCCAACGCGGCGCTCTTCAGCGTGGTCAACTGGATGCTGTTTCGCCCCCTGCCGATGGACCGTCCCGCCCAGATGGCGTTCCTCACCATCCAGCAGAAGGGGCGCTACACCAACGGCTTTTCGTACCCTGATCTTGATGACATCCGCAAGCAGTCCGGTTCCGCGTTCTCCCACGTCGCGGGCTGGGAGATCGGCCAGGACGGCCTGACCGCCGGGAACAAGACGCAGCCCATCATGACCGGCTACGTCACCGGCGATTTCTTCGCCGCTTGCGGCATCAAGCCGGCCGCCGGGCGCTTTATTCTCCCAAGCGAGGGCGCAACACCCGGCGCGGACCCGGTGATCGTCCTGAGCTACGACTATTGGATGTCTCGCTTTGGGGGCGATGCGAGCGTGGTGGGAAGCAAGATGGCCGTCAACGGCCAGCCGGTTACTGTGATCGGCATCGCGCCGCAAGGCTTTCACGGGCCTACGCAGTTTGTCGACACCCAGGGCTACCTCCCCTTCGGCATGAAGACGCTTGAGGCCGGGCTGCCCGCGGCCTTCATGTCTGACCGATCGATGCGCAGCATGGTGCTGATCGCCCGCCGCAAGGATGGTGTGTCGCTCGAACAGGCTCGTGCTGTCGCCGCGGGTATCGGAGAGCGGCTGGCCAATGCCTATCCGGACGTAAATGAGGGGATGAAGCTGCACGTGTGGCCGCTCACACCGACCGGGATGAGCGGCAATCCCGGACAGAATCCTGTGGCGACGGTCGGCGCGCTCTTCCTGGGACTGGCGATTCTGGTGCTCGTTTTGGCCTGCCTGAACGTGGCCAACATGTTGCTCGTGCGTGCCGCAGGCCGCCGGCGCGAAATGGCCGTGCGCGCCGCCCTCGGTGCACCGCGCGCGCGCCTGATCCGGCAGGTGTTGGCGGAAAGTGTGTCGCTGGCGCTGCTGGCGGGCGTCGCAGGGGGCGTTTTCGGACTGGCCGTGAGTCGCGCGATGTCGTCGGTAAACCTGCAGACGAGCTTTCCGTTTTCGCTCGACTTCCAGTTTGACTGGCGCGTCTTTGCGTACACGTTCGGCATCGCGGCGTTTACCGGCGTACTTGCCGGAATCGTGCCGGCGTTGCGCGGCTCGAGGATGAACCTGGCCGAGACGCTTTATGCATCCGGCCGTTCGGCCACGGCCGGAAGGCAGCGCCTGCGCAGCGCGCTGGTGGTGGGGCAGGTTGCCGGGTCGCTCGCCCTGCTGGTTGTGGCAGGCCTCTTCACGCGCAGCCTTGCGGGGGCGCATCTGGCGGATTGGGGATTCGACCCGCAGCACGTGCTGAACATGACCATCGATCCCCACGCGATCGGTTACAACGAAGTGCAGGGGCGCGCTTTCTATACCGAGTTGCTTTCGCGCGTGCGCGCTTTGCCCGGCGTTCAGTACGCTTCTGTTGCCGCCACGATTCCGACGGGAGAGATCGAGGACGGAGGCGCCATCGTGATTGCAGGGCGTCCCATTGATCCGGGGACGCAGGGCCCCTCTGCAAACTGGAACTTCGTCTCCACCGGCTACTTCCAGACCATGAGTATCCCGCTGCTGCGCGGGCGCGCGTTTGCGGAAACCGATCGGCAGGAGAGCCAGTTTGTCGCCGTGATCAACGAGGAAATGTCACGCAAGTTCTGGCCCAATGAAGACCCCATCGGCAAACGTTTTTCCCTGAAAGAGGACGCGAAGCATGAAGTCGAAATCGTGGGCGTGGTGAAGAATTCCAAGACCGGCGGTCTCGTGGACGATGACGCGCCCTTCTTCTACGCGCCGGTGACGCAGCATTACAGCTCACTGACCTTCCTGCAGATCCGCGCGTTCGGTGCCCCCGAAGCCGTGACCGGCCAGGTGATAAAGACCATCGACGCTCTTGCTCCCACGATGCCGGTCTACGGCGTGCGCACCATGGCGCAGAGTCTGAAGGGCGTGAACGGCCTTCTGCTCTTCCAGATTGGAGCGTTCATCGCCGGCTCATTGGGGATCCTGGGGTTGGTGCTGGCCACCATCGGCGTCTACGGCGTGATCTCCTACGCAGCGGCGCAGCGCACGCGCGAGATGGGAATTCGCGCCGCGCTCGGCGCGCGTCCGGCAGACATACTCAAGATGGTGGGGCGTGAGGGCGGCGGGATTATCGGCGCGGGGATCCTCGTGGGAATCGCGCTGGCGCTCGCCCTGGGCCATGTGATGAAGGGCCTGCTGCTGGGCGTGGGGCCGGCGGACCCAGTGACTTTCGTGACGGTTTCGCTGGGCCTGGCGGCCATCGGCGCGGCGGCCAGTTACATTCCCGCACGCCGTGCTTCAAGGGTTGATCCGATGGTGGCGCTAAGGCACGAATAGCGCGGGGCGAGCCGCCGTGCCGAAAGCTGCCAGCTTGACCGGCACGGCTTTCTCTTGGAAGCGCGGGAGGCGTCGCGGTTCACGCGCCTCTTGCCTTTTTGAGGCCGTAGCGTGATGCCCAGATGCCGGAACGACAGGAGAGACGCCGCGCTACTTCTTCAGTATCTCTTCAAAGAAATCCACGACGCGCGGGTCATTCGCCTGCCCCAGCCAGAAGAACGCCTGCTTGCGCACCTCGGGATTCTTATTGGTCTTGGCCACGTGAATCAGCAGCGGCACGCCCTCATCCTTCGGGAGTTGCGATAGCGCAAACACCGCCGACCGCTTCGTGGCCGTGTCTGGATCATTTTCAATGGCGTCGGTAATGGCGCTGGCCGCGCGGCGTCCGGCCTTCTGTCCGAGCCAGAAGAGCCCCTGCCCGCGAACCTTCGCGTTCTCATCGTCCTTCGCCAGCCGAATCAGATCGTCTGTGGCGGCCGGCTCGCCGCTCACGGAGTAGGCAAAGGCCACTTGCATGCGGACCTTGGTGCTGGTGTCGTTTTTCGCCATGCCCTCCAGCATGTGCAATCCCGCTGCTCCCCGCGTGCTGCCCAGCCAGAACGCTGCTTCCGACCGTAGCTTCTCCGGCTGGCTCGGCGCGATGAACGACGCGAACGCACGGTCAGCCGCCGGATCCGCGTGCCTCGCGATCGCGGCCATGGCGCCCGAGGCGGGCGACCGGTAATCCTGGCTGTCATACGTGGCGGGCGCCACAAACCCGGAGAGCACCGCAACGCTCTCTGCTGGCTTTACATCCGTCAGCCACACAACGCGCAGGCCACCGGCATCCACGGAACAGCCGCCCGTAAACGTGCGCACGCGGCCAATGCGATGGCCGGCCGCGCGCAGCAGCACAAAGAACTCCGTCGGACCCTCCAGTTTGGCGCTGCCGGTTGACCCTCCATCGGAGTGGCAGTCCCCGCCGTCATTGGAGGATTCGAGCGCGCACCGGCCGCAACAGTTCCCCTCGTCGCTCGAACGCCCGCAACACATCGAGTGGCGCCCGTCCACGAGCGGCGCCGCGTAGCCAATCCATGCGGGGCCCTCCTGCGCGGCGGCAAACGCGCGCACGGCAGGGTCCAGCCCCGCGGCGGCCGAGCGCGTCTCCACCTTCGCATTCAGAAACTTTGGTTGTTCATCGGCGCCGGCGGGCCTTGCGCCAATCCCAAACAGACTGGCGGTAACCATCAGGGCGACCAGTATCGCTGTCCGGCTCCGTGCGGCGTTCGCAGCCCGGCCCACGTTCAGCCGTCGCCCACGTTTGAGTTCGCTCATCAGTCCGTTCGTCAGGCTGCGCGTCAGTCCGTCTATCGGGGCGTTCGTTAGTCGGCGCATCGAGGCTCCTATTTATTCAGAATTTCCAGCAGGTAGTCTGTGCCTTCCTTCGAGTTCATCAGGGAAAGCTGCCGCACGATGTCTTTCTTCATCTCCGGGTCGGTTTCCTTGCGCGCCAGCGCCACCAGCACGTGGGCGTTTCCGGAAAGGAACAACCCCTGAACCACAGCTTTCTTTATGTCGCGGTCGTTATCTGCATAGAGGGACTGGAGCGCGTCCCCGGTCTTATCGCCCATCATTCCCAGGTTGCGGATCGCCGTTACGCGCAGGTCCCGGTCCTTTTCCGTCTTGGCCAACTGCACCATGTGATCCTTGTCGCCGGATATGAACATGGCTTGCAGGATCTTCTTCTTCACCTCAACGGAGCTTTCCTTCAAGTAGAGCTGCCAGATGTCGTCGTGCGCGCCCATCAGGCCGAGCTGCTGGATGGCTTCGCCGCGCAGCGCGGGGTCTTTCTCGCCTTGTGCGGCGGCCAGGAT
>DATFZR010000348.1:0-3922 GCA_035314265.1 Candidatus Acidiferrales bacterium | reverse complement strand
GCAGAGCAGACCTGCGGCCAGCCTGGATGCCATGCCAGCGAGGTGCGCGCTGTTTCCACGAGCATGATGACCCACCTGGGATTCCTGTGGGGCGCGGCTCTCTACAACAACGGCGGGTTCCCGCTGAAAGACGCGCACTTCGGCGAAAGCTACGCAATGGACGGCCAGCCGCGCGGCATGAAGACGATGCCGCCGCCCGCCCCCGAGGAGACGCACGCGAAGGGCGTGCTCCGCGAGCTGGTGCCCCTGGAACGCTGGGAAATCTCCCAGCCCGGCAACGTGCTGCGTGTGTTCGAACGCGGCGGCGGAGAAAAGGGCGAGACCGGCAACCCCAGCCTCGATGAGGATCCCGGCAAGCCCGACGTGAAACTCAGCTCCCGCGGATTCGGCACGCTGCTCCGCACCGATCCTGTCTTCCTGGGCCTGCAGAAAACGCGCCTGGTGGACCCGGTTCTTTCGCTGCCGGGCACAAACGATCATCCCGGCGATTTCCGCGCCAGCGGCTGCACGGCCTGCCACGTGGTGTACGCGAACGACCGCGACCCGGCGCACTCCGGCTCTTACGCGCAGTATGGAAACATCGGGACCAGCGCCACGAACGATCCCACGATCCCCAAGGGCGAGCGCGGCCACGGCCTGAAGCATTCGTTCACCCGCGCCATCCCCTCGAGCCAGTGCATGGTGTGCCACCTGCACCCGGGCACGAACATGGTGACGCCCTACTACGGCTACACCTGGTGGGACAACGAAGTCGAAGGCGATCACATGTATCCCGCCAAGCAGCGCAATCCCACGGAAGCGGAGCGCTTCGCGGAGTTGAAGAAGAACCCCGAAGCCGCGGCCGTGCGCGGGCTGTGGTCTGACGAGGAGTTTCTGGATCAGCTGGGCACGCCGGACTTCAACGCCAAGCTCAACAAGACGAAATTCGCGGACTTCCACGGCCACGGCTGGGTATTCCGCGCCGTCTTCAAACACGACCGCAAAGGCAACTGGCTGGACACCGACGACAAGGTGATCCCTCCCGACGACCCGAAGAAGTTCGACAAGGCAGTGCATCTGGCCGACATCCACATGGAAAAGGGCATGCACTGCGTGGACTGCCATTTCAAGCAGGACAGCCACGGCAATGGAAAACTCTACGGCGAGCCGCGCGCGGCCGTGGAAGTGGACTGCGTGGACTGCCACGGCTCGATCCAGCAGAAGGCCACCCTGGTCACCTCCGGCATCGCCGCGCCGAATGGCGGCACGCCGCTCGAAGCGATGCGCACGGCCTTCGGCGAGCGCCAGTTCGAATGGCGCGAGGGGCGGCTCTACCAGCGCTCCATGCTCGAGCAGGGCAAGGAATGGGAAGTAGTGCAGGTGCTGGATACGATCACACCCGGCAACCCGCATTTCAGCAGAAAATCGCGCTGGGCCAAGACGCTGCAGAAGGACGGGAAGACGTGGGGCAGCGTTCCGGCCGACGCCTCCAAGCTGGCGCACGACAATAAGAATATGACGTGCTTTGCGTGCCACACCTCGTGGACCACCAGCTGCTTCGGCTGCCACCTGCAAATGACCGCGAACGCGCGGAAGCCGATGCTGCACTACGAAGGCCTGATGACGCGCAACTACACCAGCTACAACTTCCAGGTGCTGCGCGACGACATGTGGATGATGGGGATTGACGGCACGGTGACGCACCACCGCTTCGCGCCGGCACGCTCCTCCTGCGCCATCCTGGTGAGCTCGCAGAACGCGGACCGCGACTGGCTGTATTACGTGCAGCAGACCATCTCCGCGCCGGGCTTCAGCGGCGAGGGTTACAGCACCTACGTGCCGCACACCGTGCGCGCCAAGGAAACCAAGCAGTGCTCGGACTGCCATCTCTCCAATGCGGGCGACAACAACGCCTGGATGGCTTCCATGCTGCTGCAGGGCACGAATTTCATGAACTTCATGGGCCGCTACGTGTTTGTGGCCACCGGCAGCAAAGGCTATGAAGCCGTGGCCGTGGCCGAACACGACGAACCGGAAGCCATCATCGGCAGCGACCTGCAGCGCATGGCCTATCCGGACAATTACCAGCGGCATCTGGCGCACAAGCGCGAACTCGAGCACGCGGAAGAGCACCACGGGCACGTCTACGATCTGCAGGCGCGCGGCGAATACCTGTACGCTGCCACGGGCAAGGGCGGGCTGCGCATCTACGACATCGCGAACATCGACAACAAGGACTTCTCCGAGCGCATGAACACGGCGCCGGTTTCGCCGATCGGCCAGCGCTTCTACCTGAAGACGAAGGACGCGGTGTCCATCGCGTCTCCGACCACGCTGGGCGTGGACCCGCTGCGCGTGCGCCCGCCGGAAAATGAAGAGCAGGCCATCAACCTGATTTACGGCTTCCTGTTTGTGGCTGACCGCGAAGAGGGCCTGGTGGTGGTGGGGAACCCGAACCTGAAGGCAAAGAGTCCGGGCGTAGGCACGCTGCTCGACGGCGACCCGAACAACAACTTCCTGAAGCGCGCCTACGCGTTCAATCCCGATGGCGCGCTGGCCGGCGCGCGCCGCGTGATCACCGTGGGCACGTACGCCTACGTCCTGTGCGATAAGGGGCTCGCCGTCGTGGACCTGAGCAACATGCTGGAGCCCAAGCTGGCATCCATGGTGGGCGCGCCCGACCTGGTGGATGCGCACGCCATCACCGTGCAGTTCCGCTACGCGTTCGTGACGGACCGCGAGGGCCTGAAGGTGCTGGACATCACCGACCTGGGGCATCCGCGCCGCGTGCCGGGCGCGCTGGTGCCGTTTGCCGATGCGCGCAACGTCTATGTGGCGCGTACCTACGCCTACGTCTCCGCGGGCGCGCAGGGGCTGGCGATTGTGGACGTGGAGCGCCCGGAGCAGCCCAAGCTCGACCAGGTGTTCACCGCCGATGGGGCGATGAACGACGTGAACGACGTGAAGATCGGCATGGTGGCCGCCAGCGCGTTTGCCTTTGTGGCCGACGGCAAGAACGGCCTGCGCGTACTGCAGATTGTTTCTCCGGAAGACGACCCGCTCTTCAGCGGCTTCAGCCCGCGGCCGATACCGAAGCTCATCGCCAATTTCAAGACCCACGGCCCCGCGCTGGCTATCTCCAAGGGCATTGACCGCGACCGCGCCGTGGACGAAAGCGGCAACCAGCTTGCGGTGTTCGGACGCCGCGGGGCGCGTCCGATGAACCGCGCCGAGTCCGAAAGCCTCTACATGCTCGGCGGAAAAGTGTTTACCGTAAACGACGGCCCCGGAACACCGGTAAGCGTCGCTGGGCCCGGGACTGCTTCAGGCGAGCCCGGCGGAGAAAAAGTGGGCTGGCTCACCCGCTTCGGCGCTGCCCTGCGGCAGTTTGCGCAAAACGTGATGTCCATCCTCGGTTCCATCCTCGGTTCGATCTTCGGCTAGCTCGTCGGCAGGTAAATATCCAAGGGAGTGGTCAGGTTCATTGTTTCTGCCAGCCGTGATTTTTTTGTGATGGATCGGAAGGCGAAAAGCCGAGAGTTGCGGCTAGCTAGACTGGGGCTCCGCAGATGATGAAGCATGTAAGCCTGAATCAGGCGATTCGGAGCGCTTTCTGGACGGCTCGTGGGGCGCGCTCGATTACCAGTAGGTAAGCACGTGTCGGACCCTCCGGAACGCGCTTTCCCTGCTCCCAGTGACGCAGAGTGTTGATGCTGAAGCCGAACCGGGCGGCAAAGGTCTGTTGCGTCATGCCCAGTTTCCTGCGAATCGCCCTGACATTGATTCTGTTGGGCACGGTAACGCGGTATTTGCTGGGGTCGGCCGTGCCATTTGCATAAGCGAGGGCCTGTTCCAGTCCTTTCAAAATGCTCTTCCCGGCCTTAGTCATGGGGTTCGTCTCCCGTAAGTTGCCACGAGCCTTCTCGTGAAATCCCGAAGCCTG
>DATFZR010000347.1:0-3744 GCA_035314265.1 Candidatus Acidiferrales bacterium | reverse complement strand
GGATTCTGCGCCATTCACGACGTCGCGGTGGCCATCCGCCATTTGCAGGCCACAGGCTCCATTCGCGCCGCAATGGTTGTGGATACCGATGTGCACCACGGCAACGGCACCGCCGCCATTTTTGCCCGGGACGCGAGCGTCTTCACGCTATCCATCCATCAGGAGAACAACTATCCGGTGCCGAAGCCGCCGTCGAACATAGACATCAACCTGGCCGACGGCACGGGCGACGAAGACTACCTGGCGATCCTCGAAAAGAGGCTGGTGGAAGCGCTCGGCGAATTCCATCCCGGCCTGATTTTCTATGTCGCCGGCGCAGATCCGTATTGCGAAGACCAGCTCGGAGGATTGTCGCTCACCATCGAAGGCTTAAAGCGGCGGGACCGTCTCGTCTTCGAGCACGCGCACCGGCTGGGGATTCCGGTGGCCAGCGCCCCCGCCGGAGGCTACGCGCGCCGCGTGGAGGATACCGTGCGCATCCACATGAATACGATTATTGCGGCCCGGGAGATCATCGGCGGCGGGTAACGGGAGCCGCGGTCAGCGCCTGCTCGCGCCGCGCGCCGCCCAGCCTTCAGTCCCTCAGCTCGCTCCGCCTCGCACGATGCGGATGTTTCCTGACCGCGTCTCCAGGTTCACGTGCGCCTGGCCGTCGCCCACGCGCGCGCGCAGGAATTTGCGCGATTGTTCCTCGATGCTGATGGGCATATCCACATGCACGTTTCCAGACGAAGTGTGCGCCGTCACGGCGAAGCTGGCGTTGTCTGGAACCGCGAGCGCGATTTCGCCAGAACTGGTGCCCAGGTCCCAGAACGCGTCCTTCCCCGGGTTGCCGCGGATCTCGATGCTGCCGGAGCCCGTGCCCGCGCGCACATCCTCCGCCGCGCCCGTCACTCGGATCCGTCCGCTGCCGGTATGCACGTTTACGCGCCCCTGCGCGCGGTCCACTTCAATCACGCCGGAGCCGGAATTCCCGCGCACGTCCTCGCGGATCTCGCTGAACGTGGCCGAGGCCGAACCGGTGGTGAAGGAGACGCTCCCCTGGATCCGCGACGCACGGATCGCTCCGCTCCCCGTCATGATGGTGACGTTGTCTTTGATCTCGTCCACGCGCACGCTGCCTGAGCTTTCGATCACGTTGACCGGCCCGTCGAGCCCGGAAATCTCCACGTCTCCCGATCCTGCTTTCAAACTCACCTGTGTGTCCGCCGGGGCTTCCACCGTGTAACTGATGCTCAGGCCCTGGAAGGGCGAATCGGAGAAGCGCCCGCCCAGCCGCACCAGGCTGCCGGACTGGTCAATCGGAGGGTTCGCGGCGATTTCCTGCGCGCGCTGCTCCGCATTGCCCATCATCAGCCCGCCCACGTGCACCTCGCCATGGACGTGCACGGAGCCCGCCTGCCCCTTTCTCACCACAACTCTTCCGGAGCCCGAGCTGACTTCCAGGCGAACGAGCTCCTGGACTTTGAGCGTGCGGTCAAACGTGGCTGAGCTTCCGGCCCTGATGCACGCGGACTGCGCCAGCACGGCCGCGGCCATCGTGGCCGCCGCCAGCCATCCCATCGCCGCGTTTCGCTTGCTGCCCGCTCGGATCATGATTTTGTGCAACTCGCCCGCGCGCTACCCTCTGCTTGAAGGAACGTCTGCGCACCGCAAAAAGTTCCGCGCGCTCTCCGCATCCGCGCCCGCTCACACCACTTTCAGCGCGTCATTCAGCGAGCCCTGGCGGTACCCCTCGAGGTCCAGCGTTACGTAGAGAAAGCCGGCACTACGCACGCGCCGCCCGATTTCCCGCGCCATCCCGGCCTCGAACGCGCGCGGCATTTCTTCCTGCGCAATCTCGATGCGCGCCAGCTCGCCGTGGTGCCGCACGCGGAACTGCTGGAAGCCCAACTCGCGCAGCGCGGCTTCCCCGCGTTCAATCTGCGCCAGCTTCTCCGGCGTCACTTCGGAGCCGTAAGGAATCCGCGACGAAAGGCACGCGGACGCCGGCCGGTCCCACGTGGGCAGCCCGGCGCGGCGGGAAAGCGAGCGGATTTCCACCTTGGTCAGCCCGGCATCGAGCAGCGGGGAGAGCACGGAATGTTCGCCGGCGGCGCGGTGGCCTGGACGGAAGTCGCCCGTGTCGTCCGCGTTGATTCCGTAGGCCACAGCCGCCAGGCCGCGCGCGGCGGCCAGCCGGTCGAGCACGCCAAACAACTCGTCTTTGCAGTGGTAGCAGCGGTCGGCGCGATTCGCGGTGTACAGCGGATTCTCCAGCTCGCGCGTCTCCATGAATTCATGGTGCAGGCCGGCCTCGCGCACCAGCCGTTCCACCTGCTCGCGGTCGTAGGCCGGAAAGCTGGCAGAGAGCGCGGTTACAGAGAGCGAGCGCGGGCCGAGCGCCCGGTGCGCGGCCCAGGCCAGGTAGGCGGAATCGGCGCCACCGGAAAGCGCCACCACCAGCGACGGCAGCTCGGCCAGCCGGGCCAGAAGGCGCGCTTCTTTTTCCGTTGCGCCCTTTTCCGCTGGGTCCTGTTCCACTCTGATTGTCCCCTGGGCGAGATCCGTCATGCGCCGAAGTATAACCCGCCATGGCGAGCATCGGCAGGCGTAACACGGCGGGGCCGCTTCTACTTAAAATTCAGCAGGACGTCCACCGTCTTCGTTTGCGGGTTGGGCCGCAGCAGGTGCTCCACGCGGGTGAAATGCACGGTGGAATCCTGGAAGATTCTGCGGGCCCCATCGTTCACGAAACTCTCGAAATAGTTATTGTCGAACACATCGCCGCGGGGGATTCCCCAGTTGGAAAGCAGCTTGCGCTCCGCCGTGAGCGAAAGCCCCGTCAGGATCAGGTCGCCCATGCGGTACTGCGGTCCCTCCGTGATGTGCACGGCGTAGGTGACGCGCGCTTCCGCGTCGTGGTATTCGGGCGTTCGATCCATCTTTACGTCCAGGTAGCCGCGCCTGCCGTATTCCCGGGTGACGCGATTCCAGCCTGCTTCGAGCGACTCCGCATCCACGGGTTCATTCGTCTTCATCGCCAGCAATCCATCGAGCGCCGCGCCGGCCAGCACCACCTGCCCGCTCCAGGTGGCCCCGCCCCAGCGATACAGCACGCCCGGCTCGATCGTCACGCGCAGCGTGATTTCGTTGGCCAGGGGCTTGGTGGGATCTCCGGCAAACAGCGCCACCGGTTCGCCGAAGTGCACGCGCAGGTAGCCCTTCGACGTGTACACGGGCCGCACCTGATCCGACAGGAAGACGGCCAGGAAGTAGCGCGAATACGGTTTGCCGACGATCGTATCCACACTGTGAGTGATGCTCGGGTCGGTTTGCGCAAGAGCGTCGGAAAATTCCAGGGAGGTTACGCGCACGTCGGTTTTCATCACGCGAAAGCGCTCCACCATTCCCTCGGATTCCGGCGCCTGGACCATTTCGCCTTCCACATCGCCCTCGATGTTCTTCGTTTTGAGCAGTTGCGCCAGGGCCTCGCGCATGGCGTCGAGCGCCGTTCCT
The DNA here is from genome assembly GCA_035314265.1 of Candidatus Acidiferrales bacterium. Lineage (GTDB taxonomy): Bacteria > Acidobacteriota > Terriglobia > Acidiferrales > UBA7541 > JOPF136. The sequence goes on along the minus strand of DATFZR010000347.1, from coordinate 246 downwards.
GTTTCCGGCGCAGTCCCGTCATACAGCAATCCTGAGGCGCGTATGGCCGCGGCCAGCTCGGCGTCTGTGAACCAGGGGAAGTTGTCGAACCAGAGGGGGGCGCTGGCCGCGTCCTGCAGCGTGAACTCGATTTCCACGCCCTTTGCCGAGCCCTGGAACTTGAAATTGACCTGGCTGAACCAGCCGAGGTTGGAGAGTTTGTTTGCCCCGGCCCGAATATCATCGCGGGTGACCACGGTGCCCGGC
>DATFZR010000346.1:0-2190 GCA_035314265.1 Candidatus Acidiferrales bacterium | reverse complement strand
AGCCCGTAATAGCAGCCCACGCTCGACAGGATGAAGCCGAAGATCAGCGGCTTCACCATTCCCTGCACCAGATCGCCGAACTCCAGGGCGTGAATCGAACGCGTCCAGTATTGCACCGGGTCGAGCCGCAACTGAAAATGCGAGATCAGGTAGCCGCCCACAAGCCCGACGAAATCCGAAATCGCCGTAAGCAACGGAAGCATCAGCGTGCCGGCGATCACGCGCGGCGTGACGAGCTTCTTGATGGGGTCCGTTCCCATCGCGCGCATCGCGTCCACCTGCTCGGTCACCTGCATGGAGCCGAGTTCCGAGGCGATGCCGGAGGAGTTGCGTCCCGCCACCAGCAACGCGGTGATGCTGGGACCCAGCTCGCGAACCAGCGAGATGGCTACGATGTCGCCCACCAGAGCCGTCTCGCCGAAACGCGAGAACTGCGCGGAGGTTTGCAACACCATCACCGCCCCGATAAAGAATCCGGCGAGCATGACGATGGGAAGCGACCCGATGCCGATGATGTCCATCTGGTAGAGCGCGTCGTCCAGATAGAGCGGCTTGCGGAAGGCGCCCGCGAGGGCCTCAACGGACAGCAGGGTGTAGTCCTGCACGGTCTGCAGGATGCGCTTGATCGTCTGGCCGATGCGCGCGCCCGGCGAAACTACCCAAGTGTTGTCCATTGGCGGCGCTGGAAGCGTAGCCCGCGAGGCAGGGAGCGTCAAGTTGAGGGGAGGAGTTGAGGGGAAGAGTCACGAAATAGGCCACAAAGGCGCCGCCGGCGGCGAGGGCGACGCGCGAGTAGTTCATTGATGGGTCGCCTCCGCAAGGGATTCGCGGATGGCGGCCAGGGTGGCTGCGATGTCGGCGTCCGTAAGCGCGGCGTTTACGAACATGGCTTCGAACTGCGAGGGGGCCAGGAAAATGCCGCGGTTGAGCATGCTCCAGAAGAAGCGCGCGTAACGCGTGGTGTCCGCGCGCTTCGCGTCGTCGAAGTTGCGCACGGGGCCGGGAGTGAAAAAGAGGGTGGCTAGCGAGCCGCGGAAATTTACGCAGCCGGGGTAACCGGGTTCCGTGAGCAGCGCGGCGAGGCCGCCGGTGAGCAGGCGGCTCTTCCGCTCCAGTTCCTCGTAAAAACCGGGAGCTTCGATCTGGCGCAGCGTTTCTATGCCCGCGCGCATGGCCAGCGGATTCCCCGAAAGCGTGCCGGCCTGGTAGACCTGGCCGAGCGGCGCGATGTGGCACATCAACTCGCGGCGTCCGCCGTAGGCGGCGACAGGCAGCCCGCCGCCAATGATTTTCCCCAGGATAGTAAGGTCAGGCTCGATCCCGTAGAGCGCTTGCGCACCCCCGCGCGCCACCCGAAAGCCGGTGATCACTTCGTCGAAAACGAGCAGAGCGCCGTGGCGCCGCGTCAGCTCGCGCAGGTCGTGCAGAAAGCTTCCTTCCGGCAACACCACGCCCATATTTGCCGCGATGGGCTCGACGAAAATGGCCGCGATTTCCCCCGGATGCTCGGCGAAGGCGCGCGCCACAGCCGCTGAATCGTTGAAGGGCACATTGATGGTGAGCGCGGCGACGGCTTCCGGCACCCCTGGGCTGGCCGGGATGCCCAGCGTGGCCAGGCCGGAGCCCGCCTCGGAGAGAAACGGGTCGGCGTGGCCGTGGTAGCAGCCGCTGAATTTAATGAGCAGAGGGCGCCCTGTAGCGCCGCGGGCCAGGCGGGCGGCGCTCATGGCCGCTTCCGTGCCGGAACTGACAAAGCGGATCATTTCAATCGAGGGCATGGCGCGGCAGATCAGCCGGGCGAGCTCAGGCTCGAGTTCGGACGTCATACCGAAGCTGGTGCCGCGCGCGGCCTGGTCCGCGATCGCCGCGACCACTGCAGGATGCGCGTGGCCGAGAATCAGCGGTCCCCAGGAGCCCACGAAATCGAGGTAGGAGTTGCCGTCGGCATCCTCTATGCGGGCGCCCGAGCCGCGCGTAATGATCAGAGGCGTGCCGCCAACGGAGCGGAAAGCGCGCACAGGACTGTTGACGCCGCCCACGAGCACGGATTCCGCGTCGTGGAACAGCGATTCGGAGCGGGAGTGGGAGCGCTCGTGCGTCATGAGGAGAAAGAAAGACGCCGGCTGGAAGCCGGCGGTACGGCATGGGCACGCCTGTGGCGTGCATCCGCGGGCGGGTTTTCGTTCAGCA
>DATFZR010000345.1:0-6716 GCA_035314265.1 Candidatus Acidiferrales bacterium | reverse complement strand
CGGTTCTGTTTCGAGGGTGGTTTTTCAATTCCTTCTGAGGAGGCTAGACGAACATGTCCAGGCTGATTCGTTTGCTGCTCGTTTGCGTTGCAGTCGCAGCCTTGGCGCTTCCGGCTGCGGCTCAACAGGCCGCGCCACAAGCGCCGCCGAATTCAATCGTCCAGTTGTTTCTTTCCAAGGGGTATTTGACCCCCGAGGAGGCCGCCCACATTCGCGAAGCGGCGACCCCGGCAGAAGCCAATAACCGCATGCTGCAGTTGTTTCTCGCCAAGGGAATGATCAGCCAGGACGAGTACAACTCCGCCGCAGCGCCTTCCGCCGCACCGTACATCTCCGCCACTGGGATCGCACCCGGCGGCGCGCGCATGATGAATGCCGGCGCCCCAACCAGACCGGCGCCGGAGCCGGCCGTCGCGGCTCCGTCTCCCGTGCACCCGGCAGAGCCGGCCCGGATGGCGGAGTGGCCGGTCAGCGTAATGAATATCGGCTACGACCCGTCCGACGGCACAGCCGCGGACGCGTCCGTCATCCCGGCCATCGCTCCCGTACGCGTTCTGCCCATCGGAGTTCCCAGGGACCCGAAGGGCATCCTTCCCGATATCAAGCTCGGAAGCGGGGCCATGTTGAACGTCTATGGCTTCCTGAAGGCCAGCGCCATCTATGATTCGACCAACAGCGGAGGTCCGGTGATTGGCAACAACGACTTTCCCCTCCCGCTCCTAGAGAATACGGGCGGCAGCGACACCGGCCCGAATAGCGGCTCGCAGTTCCACATCAAGGCGCGCAGCTCCCGGATGGGGGTCAATTTCTTTTACCCGATCAGCGGCCCGAATATCACGCTCACCGGCAGGTTGGAGTTCGACTGGGAAGGCGACTTCACGACGGTCAACAACCGGAACGTCAGCTCAGTGCGGAGTTCGCAGTTGAGCTTGCGGCAGGCGTGGATGCGGATGGACACCAAGCTCGGCACCGTGCCGTGGTTCGCCGAATTCGGCCAGGACTGGACGCTCATCAGTTCGTCCACGTTGATGGATGTCTTCGAAACGACACAGTCGGGCGCTTTTTTTGGCAACACGTACGAGCGCATCCCGCAATTCAAGACCGGTCTACAGTTCTCCGCAGGGAAGCTGAAGATTCAGCCCGAATTCGTCATCGCCCTCGGTGCCTTCGGGGACAACAACCTGAACAGTTCCACCACGAACGCGCTCTTCGGAGCCGTGGGCACGATACCCACAGGATTCCAGGACCAGACCCGCGAAGGCGCGGTCCTGGGACCGGCCAGCGGGGAGCCCGGCGTCGAGGGACGCATCGTCTTTGACTTCCCGCTCAACTCCAGCTGGAAAGGCGTGCCAAACGCCGAAATCATCGTCAGCGGCGGCCACGCGGAGGCCACGGAGATCGTACCCGTGCAAAACCTCCCCACCGCCGGCGCGCCCACACTCACGTTGGCGACCGGCGCCACACCCAACGGGCTGAGCGCCACGGCCTGCAGCGGAACCGCTCCGGCGGCTGGGTTCAGCCTCAGGTGCTACTTCCCGACAGGGCTGACCATGAATATTCCCCAGAACATTTTCACGACCGAGGTCCAGCTCCCCACGCCGTGGGTCACCATCACCTCGAAGTATTACAAAGGCGGCGACTTGCGGTTCCTTTTCGGCGGGCAATTGAACACGGCCTTCCGGGATACTACGCTCAATACCATCGCGGGGAACGGGGCGGTCACGGTCCCAGGCGGATTCGCGTCGGTCCTCTGCACTTTTGGCACAGTCGGGTGCACCGGAGGAAGCGCGACGACTCCCGGTGTGGCGAACCTGACCGTAAACAACACCGTGTTGTCCCTCTCGGGCGACACGGTCACATTCTCACACGTGGGCGGAGGAGCCGAGGTGAACCCCTACCGCCCGATTCGCGGTCAGGGCGGGTTCGTCCAATTGGCCTTCCCGCTTTCGCGCATCTTCGGCGCGAATCCGGATGGCCGGAACGCCGGCTGGAGTCTCTACGTCGCTTACGGTGTGGACTCCGCGTTCGCAAGGGACGTCCGCAACGCGGGTACCTCCATCGGCGGCAACGGCCTGCAACGCAGCGACTACGCTCCCGTCTCCCTGCGCTACAAGATCAACAGATGGGCGCAGATCGTTAATGAAGTCACCTGGTACGACACACGCACCGCGGACGCCAATCTGGTTCTCTTCCGCGGCGTTCCGGCGCACGTCAACCACGACTGGCGCAACGAATTCGGCACCATTTTCACGTTCTAGCAGGCCGCCCGGCGCAACTGCTCCGGGCTAAAGCCGGCTGGGCTCTTGCGGACCCCGCCCTTCAGCGCTTGAAGGGCGGGGTTCTCTTTTTTCTTTGTCCGGGATACGGCCGAGCGATGACAGCGGCCAACGCGCATCTACTTCTGAGGACCTCTGCCGCCGTCATTTCTTGACACCCCGGCCGGCCGGCTCGCAAAACTTCTGACGCGACTACGGGATCGCCTTCACCCGTGCCAGCGCCCTCTCCGCGAGCGTTGCCGGCAAAGGCGCATACCCGCTGTTCTTCGCGATTTCCTGTCCGGCGCCCAACGCCCATTCCAGAAATTGTTTCAATGCCCTCGTTCGCTCCGCGGCCAGCCCGGAGACCGGCACGTACAGCCACGTGAAACTCGCAATCGGGTAGGAATCCTTGCCCGGCGCGTTCACCAGCGACACGCGAAAGTCATCACGAATGGATTTCTCCATCGCCGCGCTGCTCGCCGTGATGCTGGCCGGCGTGGCCCGCACGAACTGTCCTGCGGCATTCTCCACTTCGCCATACCCGATGGCAGAGTGCCGTGCAAAGCTCACCTCCACGTATCCGATAGAGCCTTGCGTGGCGGCCACCTTGGCTACCATGTCTTCGCCGCGATTCGCGTCTTCACCCACGGGCCACGTGGGAGAAGTGCTCTTCCCCACCTTCGATTGCCAGGCCGGGTCGGACTTGGAGAGGAAATCCGTGAAAATGTAGTTTGAGCCCTTGCCGCCGCTGCGATGCACCACGTGGATGGGCATCTCCGGCAGCGTCGCGCCCGGATTCAGTTTGGCAATCTGCGGGTCGTGCCAGTTCTTGATTTCGCCCAGGAAAATCTGCGCGAGCAGTTTTCCGGAAAAGTGGAGTTGGGGCCCTCCGGGCACGTTGTAAATGGGCACCAGCGCCACCAGCACGGTGGGGATCTGGATCAACGTGACCTTGGACCCGTGCATTTGCTCGTCGGTCAAGGGAACCTCGCCGCCGGCAAAATCGCCCGTGCCCTTGCTCACATTCGCGATGCCTTCCACGGTGCTCATGGAGAGGTACCGCACCTGAACGGTCGCGCTCTTCTGGCCGAACGCCTCCGCCCAGGCCGCATACAACGGGCTGGGAATGTTGGAGCCCGAACCCACCAGCGAGATTTTGTCCTGTGCTTCTGCGAAGCCGAAAAGAAGGAAAAAAAGGCATGCCGCGCCAACGAGACGCGGCGGAAGGGTACCGCGCTTCGAAAAAATCATTTTGCCCGCTCCTCAGGTCGCCGGCGCCGGACCCCAGTGTCTGACCGCCCGGGCCGCGGCGATTCCCTGTTTCCCGGAATATTATCATCTACTGAAGCAGGCGATTCCCCGCGTGCCTACATGGATACGGGGTCCGCCGGTTACAAGTGCGTGCCCCCCGCTTGCGGGAGCGGGCTGATTCCCCGCGCGGCTTCTTCTACCGCAGCAGCCCCTGCTGGTAGAGCAACTCCGAGCTCCGCGCCTCGTACTCATACTTCGCGCTGGCCTCAACGATTTGGGCCTGGGTCAGGTTCAACTGCGCCTGCGACAGCTCGATGATCGAACTGAGTCCCATGCGGTAGCGCTCGCCCGCCAGGTCTTCTCCCAGCCGTGCCTGGTTCAGCAATTGCTCCGTCACGGCCAGCCGCTGGAACGCGGAGCCCGCATTCAGCCAGGCCGTGCGCACGTCTCGCGCGATGCGGTCTTCCAGATCGCGCAGCGCCTGCTGCTGCGCGCGGTACTGTTCATTCGCTTCCGTGCGCAGCGAGCTGAACAGGTGGCCGTTGAACACCGGGATGTTCACGTTGAATCCCGCGGCGGCGTAGCGGCTGCCGAGCTGATCCGCGCGATAGGGAGCCAGGCCGGCGACGCCCGCTGCCGTCATCGTGGGGAACCACAGGTCGCGCTCGGCCGTCGCGTAGCTGTGCGCGGAATCCACTTCCAGGTGCTGGCTCGCCAGTTCCGGCCGGTTCTGGAACGCGGCCTGCAGCACTTCCGCAAATTCCCCCGGCGGCGCGGCCGGCGGCGGCATTTCCGCCAGCTCGTAGATATTCTGCGCGCGGCTTCCCAACGCCGCGGAGAGTTGTGCGTACGATGCCTGCAAATCATTCTGCGCCTGGATCAGCAGCAGTTGCGACTGCGAGAAGTCCACATTGGCAAAGGCCACGTCCAGCCCCGATTTCAGCTGGTTCTTCGCCATCACGCTCACCTGGTCGGAAACCAGCCGCCGCGCCTCCACCGTCCGCTGCGCAACCGTGAGCACGGCCTTCGCCCGCAACGCCCCGAAGTAGGCCTGGTGCACCTGCAGCAGAACGTCCGCGCGCGATGCGCCCACGTTCGCCTCTTCCGCGCGCGCGTGCTGGCCCGAACTGCGCACCAGCGCCTGCGTGCGCCCGAAGTCGGTCACGTATTGGCTCACGTACGCACCCGCGGCAAAGCGGTCGAAGACGATCGGATTGTTCAACCCTCCGGCCGCGATCCGGCTGTCGGTTTCTGCAACCACGCCCGTCAGGCTGCCGGTTGCCTGCGGAAAATACGCGGACTGCGCCTGCTTCACCAGCGCCGCGGCGTAGCCCGCGCGATGCTGCGCGATTTGAATCTGGGGGTGGTTCTCGATCGCGATCTTCTCGGCTTCCGGCAGGCTCAACGCTTGCGTCGTGGCCGGTGTCGTGGCTGGTGTCGTGGTCTGGGTCGTGGCTGGCGTGGTGGACGTCTCATCTGGCGGCGTGCCGCCCGGCTTGCGGTACGCCGCGGGAGGAGGAGCCAGAGGGGGCGCTCCCGAAAAATGAGTATACGGCGGGGGCTCAGCGGGCGGTCCTCCCGGCGGCGAATCCGCCGTTTGCGCCCAACCCGGGATCGCGACGAAAATGCCCACGCCTGCGAACAGCAAGATGCGGCGCCGCCCTTTCATTGTGCCTCCTGTGCCAGGTTCAGTTGCGATGCTTCACGCCGGCGGTAAATCAGCAGATACGCCGCCGGCACCACAAAAATGGTCAGCACGATCGAAGTGAGCAGGCCGCCGATGATCACGCGCGCCAGCGGCGCGTACGCCTCGCTGCCCGTTTCGATCTTGAAGGCCATGGGCAGCAGGCCGAACACCGTGGCCAGCGACGTCATCAGAATCGGCCGCAGCCGGATGCGGCACGCCATGGTCACCGCCTCCTTCAAGTTGTGGCCCTCGGCGCGCAGCACGTTCGAGAAGTCCACGATCAGGATGCTGTTCGACACCACCATGCCCTGCAGCATCACGATCCCCATCAGCGATTGAATGTTCAGCGACGTTCCCGGCAGCGCCAGCACCAGCAGCACGCCCACCAGTCCCGTGGGCACTGCCGCCACGATCAGCAGCGGATCCACGAACGACCGGAACTGCGCCACCATGATCAGATACACCAGCAGCACCGCCAGCAGCAGGCCGAACCCGAAGCTCTGGAACGACGCTTCCATCGTCCTCACCACCCCGCGGATGTCCACGCGAATATTCGACGGCAGCTCCAGGCCGTTCACCAGCTTCGTCACCTCGCGCAGCGGCCTGCCCAGGTCTTCGCCCTTCGGTGATACGTAAATGTCGATCTTCCTTTGCAGTTGGTAGTGGTCCACCACCGTCGGCGTCAGCACCTGCGTCACGCTAGCCACTTCGCTCAAGTACGTCGGCGTGCTGCGGCCCGGAGACCGGATGGGCATGGCTCCCAAATCGAGCAGGGACTTCACCTGGTTCTCCGGGTACTGTACGGTGACGAAGTAATTGTTTCCGCTCTTCGGGTCTACCCAGTAGCTCGGCGCGATCATCACGTCGGAGGTCAGCGACGTGATCACGTCGCTGATCACTTCCTTTGGCGTCAGCCCCAGCTCTGCCGTGCGCACCCGGTCCACGTCTATTTTCAGCCCGGGGTAGTCCATGTCCTGCGGGATGTACACGTCGGAGATATCGTCGAGCCCCCGGATTTGCGCCGCCAGCTTCTGCGCGATCGCCTGCGATGCGTGCAGGTCCATGCCGCTCACTTGCACGTCGATCGGCGCGGGCACTCCCTGGTTCAATACCGATTCCACGATGCCGCCCGATTGGAAGAACGTCCGCAACTCCGGCGTTGCCTGCCCGATACGCTTCCGCACTTCGTCCATGTAGGCAAAGCTGCTGGTTTTGTGGTCTTCGTCGAGCCCCACTTGAATGAACGCCGTATGCATGCCCTGGTTCGGAGTGAAGAGCGAAGAGAGGTCCGGCATCACGCCGATGTTCGAGATCACCGTATTCAACTCGCTCGCCGGCACCACCTGGTGCACGATGTCTTCCACGCGCTTCACGTACTGTTCGGTCAGCTCGATTCGGGTGCCGCTGGGCGCCTTCACGTTAATCATGAACTGTCCCGCGTCTGTGCGCGGGAAGAAGGCCACGTCCACCAGCGGCGCCAGCAGCGCGCATGCCGCCACCAGGCCTCCAAACGCGAACAG
>DATFZR010000344.1:0-5258 GCA_035314265.1 Candidatus Acidiferrales bacterium | reverse complement strand
ATGGCCATGGACCCCGAGATTCTGTTTTTCGACGAGCCGTCGGCGGGGCTGGACCCCATCATCGCGGCGGGAATCGACAGCCTGATCCTGAAATTGCAGAAGGCTTTCCGGATGACCATCATCGTGGTGACGCACGAGCTGGCCAGCGCCTTTCTGATTGCCGACCGCATGCTCATGATCGACAAAGGGAATATTCTGGCGTTCGGGACGAGAGACGAAATGCAGAACTGCAAGGTCCCGCGCGTGCGGCAGTTCCTGGACCGCGTTCCGGAGCCGGAAGTGGCCGAGGAAATGAACTACCTGCAAATGCTGACGGGAGAGACTCCGGCTCGCGCGATGTAATTGCAGGGCTTGCCGGTTTCTACCTGAAACACAGTTTCTTCGTGAAAGACCTTTCCCGCCCCTCTCAAGGATAGTCTGCCTCCAGCCGATAAACCTGTTGAGGAGAATTGCGCCCGGGGCGGGGCTCGACCGCGGGCAAACGATGCGCCACGCGAGGCCGGATTCCAGCGCGGCCAGGGTGGAACGATGCGATGCAAGGGAAAACCACAGACGAGCGCGAGGTTGCGGAGGCGGGGGCGCGTCCCTTCAACCTGCTGTTCGTGGAAGATACGCCGGATGACCTGGCGCTAATCGAGCGCGAGCTGCGAAACAGCGGCGTTCGATTCAAGGGGGCGGTGGCCTCGAACCCGCAGGAGTTTGCGCGGCTGCTGGGTGAATCCTGCTACGACGCGGTGCTCTCCGATTTTTGCCTTCCGGGCTGGACCGGGCTGGATGCGCTGCGCGAGCTGCGCGGGCGCGGCCTGGATACTCCGTTCATCCTGATCACGGGCACGCTGGGCGAGGAAAAAGCCGTGGAGTGCATGAGGCTGGGGGTGAGCGATTACCTGCTGAAGGACCACCTGGCGCGGCTGCCGATGACCTTGCGGCAAGCCATTGAAGGCTCGGAAATGCGCGAGCGGCAGAAGCGAATTGCGGAGGAGCTGTGGGCCAGCCAGACGAAGCTGGGACTAACGCTTTCGCAACTGCCCGCGATCATCTGGACCACGGACCGCGAGCTGCGGTTGACATCGCTGACGGGCGGGGGCCTGGCGGCGCTGACGGAAGGGGCGTGGCAGGATCGCGCGCTTGCGGGGCTGGAGAGCGCGGACCCGGCGCGACCGGTGACTGCGGCGCACGCGCGGGCGCTTGCGGGGGAATCCGTGGAATTCGAAGCCGCGCTGGAAGGCCGCACGTATTGGAACCGCGTGGAACCGCTGCGCGACATTGAGGGAACGATCAGCGGATGCATCGGCGTGGCGCTGGATATCACGGAAAAGAAGCAGTCTGAGGCGCAGTCGCAGTTCCGCGCGCGGGAACTGAAGAAGGCCAATCAGGCGCTGGGAGCGCTGATCGGGAGCGCGCCGGCGGCCATTGTGGCTTTGGATCATCTGGGGCACGTGTGCATCTGGAATCCCACGGCGGAACGCCTGTTTGGCTGGAGCGCGGCGGAGATTCTGGACAAGGAGCCGCCCTACGTGCCGGAGGACCGCGAAGAGGAACACCGGGTGTATCGCGAGCTGATACGGCAGGGGGGGAGCGTCTCCGGCGTAGAAACGCAGCGGAAACGAAAAGACGGCACGCTGGTGGACGTGAGCCTATCGGCGGCGGCGGTGGCGGTGGGCGGGGAGGCGGAGGGCAACGCCGGAGAAATCCTGCTGATCGCGATACTGACGGACATCACGGACCGCAAGCGTGAGGAGGCGGAGAAGCTGCGGCTGATCACGGCCATCGAACAGTCGGCGGAAGGCGTGTTGATCGCGGATACGGAGGGCTTTATCCGTTATGTGAATCCGGCATTCTGCGCGATGACGGGATATTCCCCGGAAGAGGCGGTGGGACGGCGGACGAGCCTGCTGAGCTCGGGACGGCACGACGACACGTTCTACGCGAAACTGTGGAAGACGGTGTTGAGCGGCCAGACGTGGCGGGGAGAGTTCGAGAATCGGCGGAAGGATGGAAGCATCATCCCGATGGAGGCTTCCATCACGCCGATCCGCGGGCCACGCGGGGGGATCACTTCGTTTATTTGCATCGAGCAGGACATCTCGGAGCGGCGGATGCTGGAGCGGCAACTGCTGCAGTCGCAGAAGTTCGAGGCCATCGGGCAGCTCGCGGGAGGGATCGCGCACGACTTCAACAACGTGCTGGGAGCGATTCTGGGCATGGCGGAACTGGGCAAGCTGGATTCGCCGGAAGGGACGCGAATCCGGGACCGGCTGGACAAGATCTGCCATCACGCGGGGCGGGCCGTCTCCTTGACGCGCCAGTTGCTGGCGTTTTCGCGCCGGCAGGTGCTGGAGCGCAGGGACATCAACCTGAACCATTCCGTGGGCGAGGTGGTGAGCCTGATCGGCGAATCGCTGGGGAGAGACGTGGAACTACGCACGGACCCGGCGGCCGACCTGGCCAGCATTCACGTGGACTCCGCGCAAATCGAACAGGTGCTGATGAACCTGTGCATCAACGCGCGCGACGCCATGCCGCAGGGCGGGCGACTGACGATTGCCACCAGAAACGTGCAGTTCGGTGAAGAGGCGAGCCGGCAGCATCCGGGGATGCGTGCCGGGGCCTATGTGTGCCTCTCCGTGGCGGACACGGGGACGGGAATGGATGCGGTGACGCTGGGGCGGATTTTCGAGCCGTTTTTCACGACGAAGCCGCCCGGGCGGGGCACGGGACTCGGACTGGCGACGGTGTACGGTGTGGTGAAGCAGCACGGGGGATGCGTTGACGTGACGAGCGCACTGGGTGAAGGCACGGTGTTTCACATCTATTTCCCGACATCGGAATCGGCAGAGTCCGAGGATGCCGCTGCGGCGAGCGCGGAGCCGGTGCGCGGGGGCAAGGAGACGATCCTGCTGGCGGAGGATCATGAGGGCTTGCGCGAACTGGTGTGCGAGACGCTGACGGGGCTGGGGTATACGGTGCTTCCGGCGCGCGACGGCGAAGAGGCCGTGGAACTGTTCCGCCAGCAGGAAGGCAAAGTGGACCTGCTGGTTCTGGACGTGGTGATGCCGCGGATGCGCGGGCCGGAAACGTACCAGCGGATTCGAGCGCTCCATGCGGAGATCCCCGTGCTGTTTTGCACGGGGTACAACCCGGATTCCACGCAGGTGGAGACGCTTTCAGGGCATCCCGTGTTGCAGAAACCGTATCCGGCGCGGGAGCTGGCGCGGTCGGTTCGCAGGCTTCTGGACGAGGCCCCCCAGCGGCCGGCGCCACAGCCCCAGACACGGAACCAAAGTTAACGCCTTCCTCTCGCGTAAGAAATTTGCCGTGGTATACTCCCCCGTCCTGGGAGCCATTCCGGGGACTGGGTGGAGAACCGGCGAGCCGCCGGTAGGTCGATGGAACAGAAAAAAGAACAAGCGTTTGTGGGGATTTTTGTGGTGGTCGCCGTTGGGCTGCTGATCGCGACGATTTTCGCCATCAGCGGGCTGGCCAGCCGCTCCGGCCAGCATTTCGAGACGGTGTTCAAGAATGCGGGCGGGCTGGAGCCGGGCTCGATCGTGCGGTACGCGGGAATCCGGGTGGGCCGCGTGGAAGCCGTGACGATCGATCCCAAGGATGCCACGCGCATCATCGTGCACATGGGCGTCGATGCCGGCGTGCCGGTGAAGACGGACAGCCTGGCGAGGATCGCCAGCGTGTCCGCGCTGGGCGAGAACTTCCTGGAAATCATGCCGGGCAAGGCGCAGAGCCCGCTGGCGAAGACGGGGGCGACGCTGCCATCGAAGGAAGCCTTCGGCATCGGCGACGTGGCGGACATGCTTAACCAGCTTGGCCCCAACGTGCAGGACCTGGTGACGAACCTGAACGGGCGGGTGACGCAGTTGCAGACCACGCTCGACCGCACGAACGATCTACTGAACGATCCGAACCGCGCGCACGTGGCCAGTTCGCTGAGCAATCTGGACGGGATGCTGGCGGAGAACCGGCCGCACATCAAGAGCGCGCTGAAGAATGTGGATGATCTGTCGGCGAAGCTGGGGCCCACGGTGGACCAGTTCAAGGAAACCGCGAAGCAGGCGGACGATACGATCAAGAAGCTCGACGACATGCTGGGTGAGAACCGCAAGGAGCTGCACGAATCGCTCGTGCAGTTGCGGAAGACGCTGGCGGATGCGAACACCCTGGTGGACAACTTGAACCGCACCACGGTGACGAACAGCGAGAACATTGACGAGATGCTCGATAACATCCGGCTGGCCACCGAGAACCTGCGCGAGTTTACGGACACGATCCGCCAGCGGCCCTCGACTCTCATCCGGAGCACGACGCCGCCGGAGCACAAACCGGGGGGTGGCAAACCGTGAGAGAGGGTCGCTCCATGAGGCATGCATCGCTTCTTCTCGCGCCGGTTGTCGTGGCGCTGGTGTTGCTGGAGGGGGCCTGCGGCGCCGCGCGTCCCGTTTATTACTATTCGCTCGATCCACCGGCGGTGACGCCTTCCGCGCAGCGGCTGGAAGTGTCTCTGCTGATCGGCCACGTAGGCGCGCCGCTCGTTTACCGGGATACGCGCATCGTTTACAGGACGGGGCCGAACGAACTGGGCCTGTATCAGGACCACCGCTGGGCCGCCCCGCCGGCCGAGCAGGTGGAGGAAATGTTTTTCCAGAGCCTGCGGGCGAGCAAGAGGTACCAGAGCGTGCAACTCGTGGCCAGCAATGCGCAGGGAGATTACGTGCTGCGCGGGCGAGTGGACCGGTTCGAGGAAGTGGACGGCAAGCCGCTTTCCACGCGGGTGTGGCTGCACTTCAGCCTGTACGACCCGAAGGAAGGCAAGACGGTGTGGAACCAGGATTACCAGCGGGATGAAGAGGCCTCCGGCACGGACGTATCGAGCGTTGCCGCCGCGCTCAATCACAACCTGCAGCAGGGCGTGCTGCAGATTACCGCAGCAATCGATCAGTACCTCACGGCGAACCCGCGTCCTGCGGCCGCTGCGAAGTAGACGACCGCACCCCGATTTCATGAAGGGCACGTCCTCGAAATATCCTGGCTGAAATGATTGCGCGTGGGGTGAGCAGCTACGACTGACTCATCGGCTATCTCGCGTAAGTGCGGCAAGGCGCTTCGCGTTTCACGCGCCTACGTTACTAGCAGGCCAGGGCGGAGCGGCGCAGGCGGAAACCGTTCAGGTTGCCGAGGACGGCCAGGCCGATTTTTTCAGGCTGGAGGAGTTCGCGGGCCAGGGCTTGGATTTCGTCGCGGGT
>DATFZR010000343.1:0-3368 GCA_035314265.1 Candidatus Acidiferrales bacterium | reverse complement strand
CCGAAGTCTCCCGCCACACCGGCCTCTCCCGTGCCGCGGTTCGCCGCCTGCTCATGACTCTCGAAATGCTCGGCTACGCCGAATGCGATGGCCGCATCTACCGCCTCAAGCCCCGCATCCTCCGCTTGGGGTACTCCTACTTCTCTTCCAGCTCGCTCGCCGCCATTGCGGAGCCCATCCTGCAGCGCATCAGCGAAGCCATGCGAGAGGCCTTTGCCTTGTGCGTTCTGGAGGGCGAAGAAGTGGCTTATCTCGTTCATTGCGGGCCGCCCCGCGTCGTGTCTGTGGGCGTCTCCGTCGGCACACGGCTCCCGGCCTACTGCACTTCCGGCGGCCGTGTGCTGCTCGCCGCGCTTCCCGAATCCGAATTCGACGCCTACCTCCAGAAGGTCAAGCTCCAGGCCTTGACGCCCAACACCATCACAGAGAAGCCCGCGCTTGCCGCCGCGATCCAGAAGGCGCGCCTCGATGGCTTCGCCATGGTCGACCAGGAGCTCGAAACCGGCCTGCGTTCCCTGGCCGTCCCCGTCCGCACCCGCAGCAACGTCGTCGTGGCCGCCATCAACACCGGCATTCACGCCGCCCGCGTCTCCAGCACGGAAATGCTGGAACGTATCCTCCCCGTCCTCCGGGAAAATGCCCACCTCCTCGGCCGCCAGATCAATTGACGCCTGGTCCCCCCGGTAGCGCAGGGCACAGCCCTGCGGCCTTTTCCTCTCTTTCCGTTCTCCGCAGGCGCCCAAAAAGACTGTCCACCAGCGGACGAAACGCCTTGACAGCCAAGAGAGCACTCTCGACAATCCTATCTATGCGTATATCGCAGAATTGGGCGGTATTCGCGCACTGGAAGGCGGGAGAGGGACAAGCCTATGGCCGAAATTACTTCTCTGGCGAGAGCGGTGGAAGCTCTGGTGCACGATGGAGATTTTGTGGCCATGGAGGGCTTTACCCACCTGATTCCTTTTGCCGCCGGCCACGAAGTCATCCGCCAGGGCCGCAGGAACCTCGCGCTCGTGCGCATGACGCCCGACATCATCTACGACCAACTGATCGGCGCAGGGTGCGCAAAGAAGCTGATATTTTCCTGGGGCGGGAACCCCGGCGTGGGTTCGCTCCACCGCTTGCGCGACGCCGTTGAAAATGGCTGGCCCCACGCACTGGAGCTGGAGGAGTACGGCCACGGCGATCTCTCGAACGCCTACGTCGCCGGCGCCTCGAACCTTCCTTTTGCCGTCCTCCGCGGCCATGCCGGCTCCGACCTGCCGCGCTTCAACCATCGCATCCGCTTCATTGACTGCCCCTTCACGGGTGAAAAGCTCGCCGCTGTTCCCGCCGTGCGCCCCGATGTCGCCGTGATTCACGCACAAAAAGCCGACAGCAAGGGCAACGTGCTTCTCTGGGGAATCCTGGGAGTTCAGAAAGAGGCCGTCCTCGCCGCGAAACGCGCCATCGTCACCGTGGAAGAAATTGTCGACAACCTGGACGCCCCGCCCAACGCGTGCGTCCTCCCCCACTGGATCCTCTCCGCCGTATGCCTCGTGCCCGGCGGCGCTCACCCCTCCTACGCGCACGGCTACTACGAGCGCGACAACCGTTTCTACCAGGCCTGGGACGCGATTTCCCACGAGCGCGAAGGCTTCCAGCAATGGCTCAAGCGCCACGTCCTCGACACCGAGGATTTCGAAGACTTCAAGCGCGTCCTGCATGAAGGAGAGACGGAGAAGGTCCGTTGAGCGCTCCCCAGGAATATTCCGCCGCGGAGATGATGACTGTTGCCGCCGCGCGCCTGCTCACCGGCCAGGACGTGTGCTTCGTCGGCATCGGCCTGCCTTCCGCCGCCGCAAACCTGGCCCGGCTCACCCACGCGCGCAGCATCGTGCTGATTTACGAGTCAGGCCCGATTGGCGCCAAGCCAGACGCGCTTCCCCTCTCCATCGGCGACGGCAGCCTGGCCGAAACGGCAGACACGGTGGTTTCCACCTCGGAGATTTTCCGCTACTGGCTGCAGGGCGGCCGCGTAACCGTAGGCTTCCTGGGCGCCGCGCAAATCGACCGCTTTGCCAACATCAATACCACGGTAATCGGCGATTACCGGCGCCCCACCACGCGCCTGCCGGGTGCCGGCGGAGCCCCGGAGATCGCCAACTGCGCCGGCAAGGTGATTCTGATGCTCAACCAGTCGCGCCGCTCCTTCGTCGAAAAGGTCGACTTCATCACCTCGGTCGGCCATCGGGATGGAGGCGATGCGCGGAAGCGCCTGGGCCTGCCGGGAAAGGGTCCCGTAGGCGTTGTCACAGACCTGTGCCTGATGGAGCCCGACGCCGTAACAAAAGAACTAACCGTGACGCATCTCCATCCCGGAATTACCCGCCAAGAGGTAGAAGCCGCAACAGCCTGGAAAATCCGCTTTGCCGGCCAAGTGGAAGAAACGCCGCGCCCCAATTCCCTCGAGCTGGAAACCCTCCGCCAATTGCAACGCCGCACCGCCCTGGCCCACGGCCAAGGCCCCGCCGCCTAATAATAAGTGGCGCGGGCTTCAGCCTGCGCGCCTTTCCCGAATACCAAGCAGTGAGCCTCAATCCAACCGGAAGTCCACTAAGGCCGGCGACCCGGCGTTCGCCTTAAACACCTGTCACCTTGAAGGCGCACGCACCGTGTTCCTCCTCATCTTCTCCTCAAAGAGAAGCGCCTCGCCGCCCTCCGCGATCAATTCATCAGCGAGCGCAACGTCGGGAGTGCACTCCCATGACCAAGCGATCATTCACTCTTGCCCGTCTCCTGCGGCATCGGAAAGCGTTCTTGAATCCACGCTTGCCAGTGCGGTGTCTCGCCGGCCACGGTCCCGGCCGCCTGATCGCCGTAGAGGTAGAAGCTTAGCGTGACCATGCTCTGGCCGCCGAAGTTGACGGCGCCAACGGCGGCGGTGCCCGGCCCCGGCTTGTCGAGCCGCAGCAGCGCGCTGTAAGGACTCTGGCTGACGTGCTCCACCGCGCCGCTGAGCGCCGGGACGCCCGCCGGAACGGTCCAACGCTGCCCGGCGCCCAAACCTTTCAGCCCCAAAGCTGCGGTCAGCGTTTCCCAAGCCTCCGCTTCGGTTCCCGCGGCGGGGGCCATCCATTGCATCATCGCGGACCGTTGGCCGCGGAAGTGCGTGAGATAGATCCGCAGGATGCGGAAGAACCCAGGCCAGCCGGATTCGGTGCCTTCCAGTTGGTTGTCCCAGTCGTCCGTGCTGGCGAAGAGGCTATGCACCACGCGGACGATGCAGGTGCCTCCCGCTCGAGCCTCGACGCTCCACTGGTCCGCGATGGGCGGCGAGCCGCCCCAGCCCTCGCCCTGGGCGGCAAACATCCGCGGCGGATCCCAGG
>DATFZR010000342.1:0-2160 GCA_035314265.1 Candidatus Acidiferrales bacterium | reverse complement strand
CGCGGCAGCGCCAGCCCGGCCCGCGCGTCTTCCCGCGCCTCCTTCGCCCGTCCCAAATGGAGCAGCACAACGCCGTGATACAGGTAAGCCTTCGCGCGGCACAAATACGTCTCAAAGGCAGCGATGGAATGCCCGTTGATGGCCGCTTCCAGATCAGCCAGTGCGGCCTCTGAATCACCGTGCGCCCATTCGAGTTCGCCCAGCCTTTCGCGCAGCGACTGCGCCCGCCGCGACTCATCGTCGGCATCCGCGGCCAGCGCGCGCCGGTACACTTCGATGGCCGCCCCCAGCGAATCTTTGGTCAGCGGATTGGGAAGCTCGGCCAGGATCGCGATCTGCGCCTTCGACCGCCGTGCCGCGTCCGTCCAGCGCAGGATGCGCAGGTCGGGATCCAACGTGATCCCCTGCGCCGGCGCCGGCACGTTCACCGTAAACGGCGTCACCGCGCCGTGCGTGGCCACCGAATGCTCCACGATGCCCTGCGCGGTGCGCACAGCCATTTCTACTCGCAGGGAACCTTCGGTCGGAAAATCCTTCACAACGATTTCTCCCGCCACCACGTTCGGCGATTCGGAGGCCAACCGCCGCAGCTCGATTGTGGGGATCTGCCTCCCCCGGACGAAGTAGTCGAAGAACCAGCTCAGTTTTCGCTTGGCAACTTCCTCGCACACCGCTTCGAGCAATTCTGTGGATGGCGGCCGGCCCGCCGCGCGATGCATCATTTCGGGTATTACGCGGTCGACGCGCTCGCGGTCAATCGCCGTCTCCAAGGTCCGCAGCACGAGCATCCCCCGCTCGTTGCGGACAATCCAGTTATCCGGTGGAGAGTTGCCGCGCGGGTGCCTCTCGTCGGATAACGGGTAGGCAAGATCCCCAATCGTGTCTCTCGTGGCCTCCGCAACAATCACCTGTGCTGCCGCCGGATTAGTTTCGAGCAGATAGCGCCAGGCCGCATACGCACCCAGGGCCCGCACCAGCCAGGCATCCTTCGCCTTGATGAGGTTGTCGGACAGAAGCCATTGCTCGGCGATCGCCCGGGGCAGCGCCTCCGGAAAGAGGTTTTCGTCGCCCGCGAATCGGAACAAGCTCTCGCTGGCCTCGATTTCCCCCAGTTGGACCCTTGCTACGCGCGGCGCTCCGCCAAAATGCACCGGTTCAAGCGTCAGTTCCTTTTGAGGGAACGGCCCGAGCAGGAGACTCAGCCGCGTAATCACATCCGCGGCTTTCTTCGCCATCGTGCCGCAGAGTGATTCCCCGGGTGCGGGCTGATCACCGCCCAGGCATTTCTCGCGCACCACAACGCCGTCAGGCGTGCGCGCCTCAAAGTGCCTCTCTTGGTCGCCACCGGGGGCTTGCGCGTTCGCCGCCGCGCACAGAAGAAGAGACACGGCGGCCAGCGCCGCCGCTTGACACGCCCGCCCTCCTCCCGCTATAGCTCTCTGCATGGCGCAATCGTATCTAATCTTTGATTTCGGGGGAAACGAGGAGGCGGCGCAGCAGGCCCGCCACCGCGTGGACAGTTGGAAGCAGGCCTTCCGCCTGGCCGCAAGCTGGAATTGCGCTTCGAGCGCCAGGCCCCGCCCGAAGCTCCTGATGCCGCGTCCCCGCTGCACCTGCGGCTGATCGTGCGCCTCGATTTCTCCGACCACGAAAAGCTCTCGCACACCCGCTGGATCGAACGCGTCCCCGCTGACGCCCCCTTCAAGGGCATGCCCGTCGAAGTCGTCGGCTCGAAAGACGCCTCCTACGAAAAGATCGCCGCATTGTTCGATTCTCTCAACGATCAGGCGACGGCCCCCGCCAAACGCTAACGTCACCGGACGTCCGCTTTAGCCCGCCCGCAAGAGACGCATCTTCGCTTTCCACGCAACTACGCTAAGTCCAGTGCCATTTGAAGGGCGCGGTCCAGCTCGACGAGTTTCTCTCCTGTTAGCAGTCCGACGTAACCGGTGAGTTCGGATTTCCTCACGCTGATCAGGTTGTCGCACATGATCCAGCTTGGATGTTTGAGTCCCTCGTTGGGGCCGATAGCCACCTGCGTGGACAATCCCTCCCCACTGCTGAAGACGGGCGCGCAAATGACTGTCGAAAAGCGCGAGTCAATCAGCGCCTGACGGCTGACCACAGTGAAGGTCCGGTACTGTTTGGGATCTCCTCCTG
>DATFZR010000341.1:0-2328 GCA_035314265.1 Candidatus Acidiferrales bacterium | reverse complement strand
ATGCAATCCTCAGCCACCCCAACGCTGCGATCCCAGGTGGCGAGAATCTCATCTTTGCTGGCCGGCATTGGAGGCTCAGGATTAGCCTGGGAGATGTCGAACTCCCCCGCCTGCACAACCCGGGAGAGGTTCCCCGGGACGCCGGCGACGTGCATCGCCAGTTGGCCGAGCGACATGGACTTGGGGTGTGGCTTCCACGCGAGCTTGTCGGCGGGAATTCGATCCAGCACGCGCCTGGTGGTGACGGCCTCCTCGCCGAATTCAGCGAGCATCGCTTCGAGTATGGAAACCATTTCCGCCTCTCTTTTCATTTCTTGATAAGAGCTCAGTGGCTGTGGAACCGTAGATCGGTATCTCTACGAATGCTGCCCCTCTGCGCGGCTCGAGCTCGTGCCGCCCGCCGCCTTCGCCTGGGCATCGGGATAGCGATCGTGGTGCCGCACCCACGACATCGTTTGGCCCAGCCCGCCTTCGTCGCGGCCCTTCGGCGCGAAATCCAGGTAGTTGTACGCGTTGAGCAGAATGTCCAGCCCGCGCGCATAGGTCGAATACGTGTGGAAGATCTCGCCGCCCTCGTTCTTGTAGAACGCGCTCAGCCCCGGCCCTTCTTCCGAAGGAAATTCCCGCATCGCGTAGTTGTACCGCACCTTTCCCCCGGCCTTCTCCAACTTCGTAAACGAGACGTGGTAATCGAAGTTGAAGTCGTTGCCGGAAGAAGAAACCCATTTGAACCGCCAGCCCATCCGCTTCTGGAAGGCCTGTATCTCCGGCAGCGTCGCCCGCGAGACCGCCAGCAGCGTCACATCGCGCTGCGCCGTGTGGATCGCCGCGCCGTCAATGTGGTCGGCAACAAAGGAGCACGCCCTGCAGCCCTCCGTCCATCCCGGACCGAACATGAAGTGGTACACCAGCAACTGGCTGCGCCCGCCGAACAGGCTGGAGAGCGTCTCCTTCCCCTCCGGCCCTTCGAACGTATAGTTCTTCTCCACCTTTTCCCACGGCAGCTCCAGCCGCTCCCGGCTCAGCTCTTCGCGCAGCCGGGTGAACTCCTTCTCCTTGCGCAGAAACTCCATCCGCGCCGCAAGCCATTCCGCGGGCGAAACCACTTTGTGTGTTTGCTGCATGCTCGTTGCTGTAGCCATGATTCATTTCTCCTTGTCTTTCATTTTCACAACTGGTGCCTCGCCGGATTTCCTGGAACGTACGATCCTCGCGGCGAGCGCGGCGATCCCTCCGGCCGACGTTACGCCGCCGAACAGCAGCGCCACGCTCGCCATGCATGCCGGACACATTGCCTTCTCGACCCCTTCCGCCCCCCGCCGCGCTAGCGGCCGGCTTCGGCCCGCGCCTGCGCGCGCGCGTGGATGTTCGTCCAGCCTTTGTTCACGCCTTCCCTGTGCTCCGGCTGGATCAGCCCCAGCGCCGTGTGGTGAAACTGGATCAACGTCACCCCGTTCGCCTCGCACAGCCGGTACTGCACGTTCGAGCTCACCGGGTACGACATGAACAGTGGCCCGTAAAACTCCAAGAGCGTCGGCCGTTTGATCGCCTGCACGTGTCCCCACAGGTGGCCGTTGCCGTCGCCCAGGTCCCGGTACCACCGTCCGCCCGGCCACGCCTCGATCTTCATGGACATGGATTTCCCTTCGCTGTTCTGCGCCTGCGGCCCCAGCTCCTCGAGCAGCGCCTCAAACGTCGACTCGAGCGATGCCTTCACCCGGATTTCCTGCGTGATGTTCAGCACCATGTCTTCAATCGCTTGTTGTGTCGCAATCATGTCTCTCTCCTCTTGAGTTGAAATGGATTTGAAATTTGCTTCCCCTCACGCTTCCTTGGATTTCTCTTTCTCCTTCGCTTCGGCCCGTTCCTTGATGCGGTGCAACTGTTGCTGCCAGAAGCGCTCGAACGTTTCCGTCCACTCGTGCAGCGGCCGGATGGCCTCCGCGTTCGTCCGGTAGAACATCTGGCGGCCGTCCCGCCGCACCCGCACCAGGCCAACGTCACGCAGCACGCGCAAATGCTTTGAAACGGAGGGCTGCGCCAGCCCCAGCGTCGCCACCAGGTCGCCCACCGGCCGTTCCTGGAGCGCCAGATAGCTCAGTATTTCCCGCCGCCGCGGTTCGGCCACGGCGTTGAAGGCGTCAGAGGTGGTTGCGGCTCGCGGCATGAAGAGATAATACATTCCCATACAGGAATATGTCAAGCCTTTTTTTCTCCTCCTCGCCCCCCTCCGATCCCCAAAACCGTATTATGTTAACTACCAAACCCACCCCAAATGCCCCCGCAAATGCCCCTTCTTCGATCAAAAACCCCCGGAAATACCCCACT
>DATFZR010000340.1:0-8309 GCA_035314265.1 Candidatus Acidiferrales bacterium | reverse complement strand
GAACTACTGCAGGGCTCCCGCAACGCGCTGTGGCGCCGGCCGGGCTCCCCGGCGGGCTATTGAAGCGTAACGCTCACCTGGACGTTGTGAATGAGCCCGCCCGTTTGCCCCTGCACCAGAACGCTGATGTTTCCAGTGATGTTCTGCGTGAGCAGCGCGGAACTCGAGGCCTGATTCGCCGAGTCGCCACCGTACACGGCTTTGAGCGAATAGATTCCCACAGTGGAAAAGACCTCGGCCACCGTGGCCGAACCGCCGGCGAGGTTTGCGGAGGACACGTTGTTGCCGTTTACAAGGAAATTCACGATTCCCGAGGGGACGCCCTGGCCGGTAACCGTCGCAGTCAGCATCGCCGTCGTGCCCTGCACTATGCTCGACGGACTAACGGTCAACGTTGTGGTGCTGGCTGCGCGATTCTGCGGGGCCGGAGTACCCGAGTTGCTGGTCGTCCCGCCGCCGCAACCATTCATCCACGAGAGAGCGCACGCCAGGCCCAAGACAGCCACGACGCGCCACTGCTTCCGGCTGGAGCGGGCCAGAATCACGAGCGCTGCCGCCCCGCCCAGAATGCCGAGAAGGCCGAGCAGTTGCGGGCCGGGCGGTGCCACGTCCCACCGAATGGGCACGGCGGCGGGCCGGCGGGCCGCGCTGCTGCTGGCGCCCGATTGCGGGGTGAGCATCAGCGTTGCCGTCGCGGCGACGCCATTCGCCAGGCTGACCGCCGGCGGTTGAATCGTACACGTGT
This sequence comes from Candidatus Acidiferrales bacterium, assembly GCA_035314265.1. GTDB lineage: Bacteria > Acidobacteriota > Terriglobia > Acidiferrales > UBA7541 > JOPF136. The sequence goes on along the minus strand of DATFZR010000340.1, from coordinate 7,564 downwards.
ATCCGACTGGCACCGGCCCTATGCAGGTGAGCATCACGGTGCTGGCCATATTGCCGGCCGGAGTGATCGTGATGGGCAGCATCGCGGGCTGTCCTACGGGAGCGGAGACCGCCGGCATGCCGGGCCCAAAACTGAAATCCGGAATCATCACGCCGACAGAAATACTGTTCTGCCCGCTCTGATAGTTCGAATCGCCGGTATAGAAAGCTGAAAAGAAGCCACCGGACTGCGGAGTTACGGTCACGTTCGCGGTAAGGATCTGATTGCCGTTCATATCTTTGCTGAGCGTAGGCGCAGCGGAACCCGAGATGGGGCCGGAAGGGCTGTTGAAGGTGAATTGTCCCGTCATGGGAGGCCCGGAGGCCGAAGCCGTCGCCGTGCCCGTGATGGTGACGCTCTGCCCGAAGGTAATGGAGGCGGCCGAGCTCAACGCCGCAACGGTGGTGGGAAAGAGAACCGCGACGTTGTTGGGGTTGGAGCTGATGGACCCGCTGTAATTCATATCGCCGCTGTAATGCGCGGTGACGGCGTGGGTTCCGCTGGTGCTGAACGTGGTGGTAATCGTGCCGGTGAGGCTCGCTGGGAGAGTGCTGGAGGAGGCTTGTCCCGTCAAAGTGACGGGGCCCGAGAGTTGGGTGGCCCCATCGAAAAAGGTGATCGTGCCCGTGGGCGCCACGCCGCTGAAGCTTTCACTGACCACCTGCACGCTGATGTTGACCGGATTTCCCACGAGCGCGGTAGACGCGGTATTAAAGGCGGGAATCGTGACAGTTGCAGCGGGCGTCACAGTCACGATGTCCACCGACGAGGTGCTGGTGGTGTAGCTGCTGTCGCCATTATAGGTGGCCAGGAGGGTGTGCGTGCCGGCGGGGAGCTGGATGGGCTGGTCCTCGAGAAAGCCCCGCGCGTTCAACGCGAAGGTGCCGGCATCGAGCGGCATGCCGTTGTCCGTGACGGCGACTTTTCCCGTGGGACATGCGTAGGACACCGTAAAAGTAGCCGTATTGAAGCAAGGAATCCCGCTGCCGGCGGTCACATCCACGCGCAGGATGTACGGGGAGCCATAGACGAAGGTGGTCGCGTTGTTGCTGGTGATCGCGCCGGTGTTGGGGCTAAACGTGACGATGGAAGCCGCGGTAATGCTGCCTTCAGGGTTCACCGTAACGACCACAGGCTGCGAATCGCTCTGCCCGTAGGTGCCATCGCCGCCGTAGTGGGCGGTGACGTTGTAGGAGGCGCCACCCGGCAACATGGTGGTGGTGCTGGATGCGCTGCCGCCGGCGTTCAGCGTGAGGGCATCGAACAGAATCGTGCCGCCGGGCTGAGCGGCGCTGAGGGAAACGCTTCCTGTGGGCGCGGGCGAGCCGGGGGTAACCCCCACATTCGCGGTGACAGACTGGCCGTGCGTGATTACCAGAGGGTTGGTGGCCGGAGTCGAGGAGAGCGAAAGCGACGTGGAGGATTGTGTGAACGTGATCGAAGACCACTGGTTCGCAAGATTGGTAACATTCACCGAGCCGAGGCCCGTGGCGCGGTCGTAGCCCGGCGTCGAAATCCACGCCTCCGTAGAGGTGCTGCTCGGATCCACCAGAACGCCGTTCGCGGACGACTTCGAGCTGCAATTCTTCGTAGTGCCCTGGCAGGCCACCGAGTTGTTGCCTTTGGTGACGTCGTAGAACACGCAGGCCGGATTCGTGATGCTGCCGGGATCGCTCGAACTACAGGTATTGCCCGGCTTCGCGGCCAATTTATACAGGACGTAGTTCGGATTTCCCTGGCGCGAATGCGTGAGTTGGTTCACCAGCACCATGATTCCGGCAAAGGACGGCGCCGCTGCCGACGTTCCGCCGATGGGAGTGAGCGAGCCAAAAAGGTTCGCGGTGCAGCCGGGACCGGTGAGGTCCGACTCGCAAATCACGTAGAAGGCGCCTGCGAGCCCGTTTCCGGCGAACAGGGAGACGTCTGGAAGATCGCGGTGCCCGTCGGCAGGGACGCCTGTGCCCGTCTGCCATGAGGGCTTGGGATACATACTGCTGGGGCCGCCGCTGCCTGCAACCAGATCGAAGGAGCTCTCACTCGCAATGCAACTGCTCAGACCGGAAGCGGCGCAGGTGTCGTTCCACGGGACTTCCGGAATGTACGACTTGGCGGAATTCTGGGTAACCGGATCATTTGTGGGCGACCAGAACTGCGATTGGGTGGCAGCGTCGTCGAAATCCGTGCCCCCCACGGCCACGTTGTAAGGAGTGGAAGCCAATCCGTTGACGGCGAGACCCATTGTAGCCACGGTCTCGACATCTTCATTGTCGCAGCCGGCAGAGCCGTTGTCGCCGGTGCTCACCACTACGGTGATGCCCTGCGCCGCGGCTTGCTGCCACAGCGCGTTCTCAAACGCGTTTCCGCCGGTACCCAGGAACAGCTCGCACTCGCCGAAACTCGCGCTCATCACCGGAGCGAGATCGTTGTCCACGATGTAGATCGAGGAAAGGTCCACGCCGTCGGAGGCCGAGGAATCAGTGGACTCGCCAACCACAATCAGCACGGTGGCGTTTTTGGCCACGGACCCGACGCGCTCCACGTCCAAAATCGCCTCGGTCTCGTCCCCAGACACCAGGCCGGGGTCGGGACCCGCCAGCACGACTTGCGGATCGTTGGCCGGAAGCCCGAAGAGCATGCGGAAATTCCTTACGTCGTCGAGAGAGATGTTCGAGCGGGCAACGATGGCAACTGTTTCTCCCGTGCCGTCAATCGGGGTAGCGGCGTTCCACAGGCCGAGCACGTTGTAGATCGTGGCGAAGTCCGTGGGGCCCACTCCATTGAACAGCCCGGTGGGATCCGTGAACTGCGGAGCCACGGGGCGTCCGGGGACGGGCCCCCTGTACGGTTGCGTGCCGGTAATCATGGCGCGCTTGCGGAAATTGTGCAGGCTCGCGATGCCGGCCACGACGGGCGCGAGATCGGTGGGAATCTGCGGATCCTCGGCGTTCGCCCAGTGCTCTTCTCCGTTTACAGTGTAGAGATGGATCTGCGTGTGGAAGGCCTGCTGCATCTGGCCTGCGTTGCCGGAAAACTGGATTACCGTGCGCCCTTTGTTGACGCTCTCAACGGATAATCCGTGCGACGTGAGCCACTGGGCGACGGCCTGAACGTCCTGGTCCGCCGGGCCGAATTGCCGGCCGAACTCGTCGGGGCTGAGCCAGTGATGGAAATCGGGCGAAGTGGCGTCTTGCTGGCGAGCGAGCAGGGCCTGGAGCGCCGCCTCCTGATCAGGGGTGCGCTGCAGAAGAATCTGCACATGCTCGACGGGCTGCCGGGGGTCGGCCGCTCCCCGGTCGTAGGCAGCACGGGCCATGGGGTGCGTGTTGCCGCGGAGCACGGTGAGCTGCGTTTCGTTGATGGGCTGGAGAACGCGGGGGGCTGCGGCGGGCGTCTGCGCCCCGGCATTCTGGCCTGCCAGGCAGATTGCGGCCAAAAGGGGCAGGCCACGAAACAACTTGCGGGACTTCTTGTAGAACCTGCTGCGGAACTTCGCGTAGGACTTCGAGTAGAACTTCGCGTAGAACTTCGCGCAGAACTTCACAGACGAAGGTGCCATCGAGCCTCGCTCCAAGAGGGCTGAATTGTATACTAGCGGGTTACTGACCGCCAGAAAGCCGCAGACCCCACGATGGCGGCCTCCAGAGACCCTCTCCAGCCGAGCCGGCTCCAGCCGTGTGCCCGGTGGAATCCGCGGTAAGATGGCCGCTGGTGGCCCCGGACGCGGTGGGGCGGGGCGGGAGCGGATTATGGACCGGGAACACTTCTATTCCATCATGAACGGCGAGGGCTCGCTCGACTACGAGCTGTACCTCAACACCAAGGCCCTGCTCTCCTGCCAGAAAGACTTCCCCGAGTTCTGCAACCGCGACGAGCTGCAATTCCAGATCGTTCATCAGGTGGAAGAGCTGTGGATGAAGCTGATCGGCTACACGCTGCTGGACGTGGACGACTACTTGGCCGAGGAACACACGAATCGCGTGGTGACTCTGTTCCGCCGCGTGAACATTGCGCTACGGCTGATGGTGGATCAGCTCGCGCTGCTCGAAACCATGTCGCCGAAGGAATACCAGGAAATCCGGCTGCGCCTGGGCAACGGCAGCGGCCAGGAATCGCCGGGCTTTCGCGTGATTCTGAAGATGGCGCCGCACCTTTGGGAGACCTTCAGGAAAAACTACCTCGAAAAACACAGCCTTACCGTGGAGAAAATCTACAATTCGGAATACGCGCACGGCGGCGCCTACGTGGTGGCGGAAGCGATGTGCGAATTCGACGAGATGTTCCAGCGATTCCGCTACGTCCACTACCAGCTCGTCGAACGCAGCATCGGCACGGGCGCGAAGTCGCTGAAGGGGCGTTCCGTGGAGATGTTGCGCGAGGGGCAGAGGGTGCGCTTTTTCCCGGACTTGTGGGAAATCCGCAGCCATATGACGGACACCTGGGGCTCGAGCTACGGCGTGGTGCGGGACTCCATCGGCGGGCACTGACCGGAAGCGCCCCGGGCTGAAAACCACGCTTCGAACCCCCGCGACAGGATGTCTGCGTTACTGGTGGAAATGCGGCAGCACTGCCTGGCCAAACAGGCGCGCCTGCTCGGTGCGCTTGTCGCCCCAGATTTCCAGCAGAATGTGGCTGCAACCCGCAGTCCGATATTCTTCAATCTGAGCCATGCAGTCGTCGGGCGTCCCCGCGATGGGGCAAACCTTCTTGAGGATCTCGCCGGTCACGGCCCTGGCTGCGGCTTTGCGGCCTCCGCTCTCCATGGCGTCTGCGATGGGCTGCAGTTCTTCCCGCGTGAGGCCGGCCTTTTCGAGCAGCGCGTCCGCGGAGCCGCGGATGTTCTGCACTTTGTTGGCCAGGTACATCGCGGCCATTTCTCGCGCGCCCTCGAGGCCCTTCTTCCGGTCGCGCGCCACGCTGCCCACAATCACTCCGCCCAGATCGAGCGTGGCCGGGTCTTTGCCCGCCTTTCGCGCACCTTCTTCCATGAACGTGCGGGAGTAACGGCAAAACTCCGGCGTGGTGATGCTGGCCGTGAGCAGTCCATCGGAATGCGAGCCGGCCATCCTTTGCAAAACGGGCCCCGTCGCGCCCACGTAGATGGGCACATTGCCGCGCGGCGTGTGCGCGTCTTTCTTGAGCGCCGGCAATTGCGCGGAGAACGCCTTCCCTTCGTAGCTGAACTCGCCGCCGTCCAGCGCGCCGCGAACGATGTCAATGGCTTCGCGCATCACCACGGCCGGCGAGGCGGTCTTTGCGCCCGCCTCCCCTTCTCCGGCCTCTTTCATGAAAATCTTCGAAGCGCCCAGGCCCAGCAGAAAACGCCCGGGGCCGGCCGCCTCCTGCATCACGCGCGCTTCCATGGCGATCTGGATGGGGTGGCGCGTATAGGGCGAGATGATGCCCCAGCCGATGGGAATGCGGCGCGTCTGCCGGGCAACGATGGCCGTAATCGCGGTGGACGAACGCGCCTCCATGCCATGCTTGCGCCACCAGGGATACGCTTCCGCCAGCCAGAACGTGTCGAACCCCGCAGACTCGCAGGCCTGCGCCATGTGCACGGTCTCATCGAGAGGCTCCATGCTCAGTTGCAGGACGCCGATGCGAAATGGGACGGTCATGACGGGAGATGCTCCTTTGCCAACCGGGCGCGCCCCTAGGGATTCGTCCAGGAATGCTCGAGGCCCTTTACCAGCGCCCAGATGGCGCGATTGAGCGGCGTGGGCACTCCTGCCTGTTCGCCCATGCGCACGATGGCGCCGTTCATGAAATCCACTTCCGTGGGCCTGCGCGCCTCCACGTCCTGCAGCATGCTGGCTTTGTGCTTTCCCGGCGCATTCGCGGCGTAGCGGATCATCTGCTTGGGGTCGTCGTGCAGCGTGATGCCGAGCGCTTTGGCCACGGCCATGCCTTCGTCCACCAGCGCCTCAAACAGCGCGCCGGTGGGCTCAAAGCGCGTGGCTGCGCCGTGATGCAGGCCGGTGACGGCGCCCACGGGATTCGTCGCGGCGTTGAATACGAGCTTGCTCCACTGCGCGCCGCGGGCATCCGGGAGCGCGACGGCCGAGAGCCCGGCATGGTTCAGCATGTCGGCCAGCGCGGACACTTTAATCATCGGCGTGCCGGAAGGCTCAAACGGCCCGATCCAGGTCTTGCCGGCGATGTCGTACACCACGTGGCCGGGCGCAGCCACGTGTCCCGCGGGAAATGTGGTGCCGCGAATCACGTAGCGCACGTACTCCGCGATAATCTCCTCGTTGCCCACGCCGTTCTGCACGGAGCATACGGCGCTGCGATCGTCGAAGGCGTGGGCCGCGACGGCCATGGCGGCCCGCGTGTGCACGCTCTTGGTGGCCACGATGCCGAAATCGCAGCGGGGGATCTGGTTGGGGTCCGCGGTGGCCTGGAGCTGCACGGTGAAATCGGCGGCGCCGGAAAGCCGCAGGCCGGAGGTTTGTATGGCGCGGATGTGCTCCGCGTTCACGTCGAAGGCCCACACCTCAACATCCGGCAGGCGCGCCAGATGCGCCGCGAAGATGCTGCCCACGGCTCCGCAACCAATGATGGAAATGCGCGTGTCGGCCATAGAAATTCAGGGAGTGGGCCGCTCATCGCCGCGATAGAGCTTCCACGGAACGGGCGTCAGGCACTCGCCTTCCGTTTTGCCCACGCGGTACATGTCCTGCGTATACAGGCACACCTTGCCGTCTTGATCCACCACCTGCGGGTGGAACGAAAACACCATGTTTTCGCGCAGGATCGTGCGGTCTTTCGCGCCGATGGCCGGGCGCTCGAGCATGGTGAGGCCGATGGAATGGCCGGAGAGATGTCCCAGGCCGAAGCCATGCCGGGAAAACGTTTCTGCCGCGGCGCGATGGACGTTGGCGATGGGCTCGCCGTCCTTCATCTTCACGCGCGCGGCCTCGAGCGCTTCCGGATAGACGGCGACCATCTCCGCGGTGCGCTTGCTCAGTTCCCCGCGAATCAGGGGCCGCGAAAACTCCACCCAGTAGCCCTCCAGCCCGCCGATCTCGAGCGAATAGAGCAGCAGGTCGTCTGCCGCCACGCGGCGATCGCCGGGCACCTTGAAATGCGCCTCGGCCTCGCCATGTTCGCCGGAGAGGATGATGTTCATCATGCGGGGGCCGGCGCCGCGGGCGAAAAACAGCTCCACGGCGGAGGCCATGATTTCCGCCTCGGTTTTGCCCGGCTCGTACGCGCGCACCAGCTCCCAGAAACCCTCGATGATGATGTCCAGGCCGCGGCGGATGGCGGTGAGCTCCCAATCGCTCTTGACGGCGCGAGCGAGATCGAACGGCGTGTCAAACGGCAGCAGGAGAAACCCGGCGCTTTCCAGCATCACGTAGTCGCGCACGGGCATTACGTAGCTCATGCCGTATACGCCCACGCGCCGCCAGTTGTGCGCTTCGCCGTATTCGCGCAGCCACTGGCCGGGAATGTCTGCCCACACGTGCTCGCGCACCCAGGGCTTCTTTTTATCGCCGATCCAGCGCGCCTCCGTGGGGAA
>DATFZR010000339.1:0-2667 GCA_035314265.1 Candidatus Acidiferrales bacterium | reverse complement strand
CGACACCAGCGAGAAGAATACGCCGCATGTGGACAGCAATGCGCCGGGCGTTGGCAGAATCAACGCGATGCTTCGCCAGCAGACGCTCGACAGGGCCGGAGCGGCGGTGGGATCGCGAGCGGCAACGACGCTCAGCGCGCTCGACGCGATTGGCGGCCATCTGGCCAGGGTGCCCGGGCGGAAGAATCTGGTGTGGGTTTCGGGCAGCTTTCCCTTCACCGTGGGCCTGGAGGACGTGGAGGATGGGCTGGATCGAAACGCGACTTCGTTTGCGCACGAGGTGGAGCGAGTGACCAGGCATTTGACCGACGCAAATGTGGCCGTGTATCCCGTGGATGCCCGGGGCCTGATGGCGCTGGACCTCGCTTTCGATGGAGGCCCGCACAACCAGCCTACGTTTGGCACGCCGAGCCAGGCGGATTTTGCCACCATGGCAGTGCTGGCGGACAGGACGGGAGGACGGTCGTTTTACAACACGAACGACATTACCGCCGCGATTCGATCGGCGTTTGACGACACGAAGGTGACCTACATTCTGGGCTACTACCCGGGCAATTCGCAGTGGGACGGGAAATTCCGCCAGATCAAAGTGAAAGTGAACCGCGCGGGAATCCACGTGCGGGCGCGCAGGGGCTATTTTGCGCGGGAGGTCGCCGGGCACTCGGGGACGGACCTGGCGGGAGCGCTGCTGTCGAGCGCCGTGAGCCCGCTCGAAGCCGCCGCGATCGGACTGACGGCGGAGGTGAGTCCGGGCGAGACCGCGGAGGCGCGCACGCTGAAGCTGCACCTGACGATTGACGCGCGCGACCTGCTGTTTGCACAGAACGGAGACCGCTGGAAGGGCGACCTGGAGATTGTGATGGCGGAAGAGGACTCCACGGGCCGCGTGAAGTTTCGCAGCGAGCAGCGGTACGCGCCGGAATACACGCAGGCGCACTACGCGAAGGTGTGCGAGCAGGGCATCCGTGAAACGCGAGAGGTGCAGATTTCGCCGGGGACCATCTCGCTGCAGATCTACGCGCTGGACGTGAGCGCGGGCGCGATCGGCAGCGTGCGCATCCCGGTGGCGCAGTATTTTCCGCCGGGGAATTAGGGAAGGGCCGCTGGGCCCGGTTATCGCTTCGGGTGTTGCGCGAAGAAAGCCCACATCAGATCCGTTGCCGCGACGTGATTGCCCCTGGGCGAGACTCCCGGCCACATGTGCCGTCCACCCTGGACGGCATAGAGTTCGACTGCCGTGGCGTTCTCGCAGCCCGGATACTTGTCCACATGAACGTCTGTTGTTTCCTCATGCTTCGGCGAGGGCGAGCAGCCGTTCTCTTTCACCAGAAAGCCACGGCGGCGGCCACGGAAGCGTCTTCGCGCTTTGGTCCGGTCTGGAAGGGCGTAGAGCCGCCTTCAAAGGGAGGGTGACACCTGTCTACTTCTTGGCTTGCTCGATCAGTTGAGCGACCTTCGAGTTTGCTCCCACGGTCTCGACGAAAAGGATTTGGCTGGGGTTCAGGTACATGCGATCGGGTTCGTGCAGTTCCTTGCCGCGTTTTACCAGCACCGGCGTGACTTCCTTGGTCTGCGGATTGGTCTGGCTGACGATGTAGTAGACGTCGCGGAGCACCGGGTGCGGACCGCCATAGCCTTGCAACTGCCCAAAATAGGCGGAGCCATTGGTGAGCAGGACGGCTTGGTACGGCGTGGGGAATTCGACTGTTGCTTGGTTCATCCTGCCACGGATGTGGATCAGGAACACCGCCGCCGCGACAATGACCAATACGCCCGCCAGGAGCCATACTGCCTGGACGGCGCCGAATCCACGATGGTTACGCTTCATGTGCCGGCCTTTCTTGGAAAGTCTCTAAGCAGCCTACCATTGAGGCAAATGCGTGGAGGGGTGGGGAGCGGGGGATGTGACCTGGCTTGCAACGGCAATGGACCGGACTAGGCCGGAGCGGCGGGAATCGGATCGGCGGGCCGCGGTCTGGCCCCCGGGACTCCATACCTCTTATTTTCGGTTTTCTGAAGCCAGAGCAACACGGGCCACAGAATCAGCAGCCCGATGATGAAGAATACGAAGCCTCCCTCGTGATGCGGTCTGCCGGTGAGAAACATGGGATCCACGTGGATGGCCAGAAGGGTGAGCGTGACGATGCGAATGCCGTTCTTGATGACGAGCATGGGCACCGTAAAGAGCAGCAGAACCGTGCGCGACCAGCCCTTGCGCAGGAAGAGGTATCCGGCAAGCAGGCAGGTGACAAACATGGCCAGGGCGGAGCGCACGCCGCTGCATTCCGGCGCGATATCAATCACCGCGCCAGGCACGGAGAAGGTATAGCCATTGCGCAAGACGGGCGTTCCCGTAAGACGAAACAGCAGGTGGGTGACTACCGCGGAGCCGCCGCGCAGCCACTCGATGCAGTTGTCCACAATAAACTTCGGCAGGGGCACAGCAAGCAACAGGAACACAAAAGGGAACTGAAAGGCGAAGAACGTGGCCGCGCCGAAGAAGAACAGGATTCCGGCCCACACCAGCAGCACCAGGGCCAGGATTGCGAACGGCAGGGGATCATCGCCGGGAATCAGTTGGCCCAGGCGTCCGGACATGCTGAAAAGCAGCGCGCCGGCGAGCAGAAGCGCCGCGGCGGAACGCGGGCTGCTGCCGGTCCACACCCG
>DATFZR010000338.1:0-12131 GCA_035314265.1 Candidatus Acidiferrales bacterium | reverse complement strand
CCGCTCACCTTTCCCCCCACGCCACTCCAGGAATACACAGCACCATGCCGCTCCACGACAAATTCGGCCGCCAGATCACCGACGTGCGCATCTCCGTCACCGATCGCTGCAACTTCCGCTGCGTCTACTGCCGCTCCGCCGATCCGGAAAACTACCGGCCCGACGACGAATTGCTCTCCTGGACCGAACTCGAGCGCGTCGCGCGGGTACTGCGCGGCCTGGGCCTGGAGAAGGTGCGCGTCACCGGCGGCGAGCCCATGGTCCGCCCCGGCGTCATCGAATTCATCTCCCGCCTGCGCGCCCTCGGCTTCCCCGATCTCTCCATGACCACCAACGGCCAGTTGCTCGTGGAAAAGTGCGGCGACCTGATCCGCGCCGGCCTCACGCGCATCAACATCAGCCTCGATTCGCTCGACCCCGCAAGATTCGAGCGCGTCACGCGCACGCGCAAGTTCCAGAGCGTGATGGACGGCATCCGCACCGCGCAGGCCAGTGCGCTCGGCCCCGTGAAGGTAAACGCCGTGCTGGTCCGCGGCATGAATGACGACGAAGTGGAAGCCTTCGCCGAGCTCGCCCGCTCGACCGGCATCATCATGCGCTTCATCGAGTTCATGCCTCTCGATGCAGACCGTCACTGGTCGCGCGAAGTGGTCGTGCCCGCGGCGGAAGTTCGCCGCCGCATCGAAGCGCGCTGGCCCCTCGTCCAGATCCCCCACGCGGCAAGCGAGACCGCGCGGAAGTTCCGCTTTGCCGACGGCGCCCCCGGCGAAATCGGCCTCGTCTCCCCGGTCACGGAGCCCTTCTGCGGCCATTGTTCGCGCATCCGCATCACGGCGGACGGCAAGCTCCGCACCTGCCTCTTCAGCCAGGACGACCACGACCTCCGTCCCCTGCTCCGCAATCACGCAAGTGATCTGAACCTTGCCGATTTCATCAAACAAAGGGTGCTGGAGAAGGAAGAGGGCCACCGGATCAATGAGCCTGATTTCGTGCCACCCTCGCGCACCATGGTGTTTATTGGAGGGTAGCCTTCCTGCCGGCGGCAAGGCCCTCCGGGGGCGGGAATAAGGCCCCAGGGGCTGGAATAACAGGCTGCTTCGGGAGACAATACGACCAGCGCGCTATCCAGGGACACCCCAAGAACATGTCTCAACTGATTGAAATCGGCGGCCTCGCCATCCCTCCGCAGCCGGAAACGCTTCGCGTTCCGGAAATGGAGAAGGGTGTGGGCTGCGATTTTTCGAGCTACCTGCTGGTGCCAGACACGGCGCTCGACGAGCGTATTGGCGCCGCCGTAGACAAGCTGGGCTCCGATCTGGTGATCCTGGGCCACCACTACCAGCGCGACGAAGTGATCCGCTTCGCCCGTTTTCGCGGCGATTCCCTGCGCCTGTGCCAGCAGGCCGCGAGCTGCGACGCTAAATACATCGTCTTCTGCGGCGTGCACTTCATGGCCGAGAGCGCAGACGTGCTCCGCCGCCCCGGCCAGGTGGTGATTCTGCCCGACCTGAATGCAGGCTGTTCGATGGCAGACATGGCGGACATCGGCCAGGTGGAAACCTGCTGGGCTGAGCTTGATTCCCTCGGCGGCCTCGGCGTCGTCCCCGTCACCTACATGAATTCGACCGCGGCCATCAAAGCCTTTACGGGAGAGCACGGCGGCTCCGTGGTCACCAGCTCGAACGCAACGAAAGTTCTGGAATGGGCCTTCCGCCAGGGCCGGCGCGTCCTCTTCCTCCCCGACGAGCACCTGGGCCGCAACACCGCCCACCGCATGGGCATTCCGCTCGACCAGATGGTCGTGTGGGATCCTTACCAGGAACTCGGCGGCAATACGGAAGAGGCCATCCGCAACGCGAAGATCATCCTGTGGAAGGGCTACTGCTCCGTGCACCAGCGCTTCCTGCCGGAGCATATTGATCGCGTCCGCGCCGATCATCCCGGCATCCGCGTAATCGTCCACCCCGAATGCCGCTTTGAAGTCGTGCAGAAGGCCGACGATACCGGTTCCACCGAAGCCATCCTGAGGAAAATCACGGAATCGGCGCCGGGAACTTCCTGGGCCGTCGGCACGGAAGTCCATCTGATCAACCGCCTCGCGAAAACGTTCCCGGACCGCACCGTGATCTCGCTCGACCCGCACGTGTGCGTGTGCACCACGATGTTCCGCATCACGCCGCAGCACCTCCTCTGGGCCCTCGAGAGCCTGGTGGACGGCAACGTAGTGAACCGCATCAGCGTCCCGGAAGAGCAGAGGCATTGGGCTCGCGTCGCGCTGGATCGCATGCTGAACCTGAGGTAGCCCAGCCCTATGGCCGAAGAGTTCCGTCATTTCACCCTTACCGAAGCCGAAAGAACGCGCGCCGAAGTCGAGCCAATTCTGATCCAGGCCATGGAAGGCCGCCGCGCGCTCGCCGAAGTCGAGGAGAGCCTGGCCGGCGTCGCCCGCCGCATCGGCATGCTGGGCGGCTCGCTCGTGGCCGGGTCGGAAGTTTCCGGCATGCGCACGCAGCACACGCAAATCGGCATGAAGGTGCAGCGCATGCTGGAGGAGATCCATGCCACCGGATGCCTGGTGAAAGATTTGGAAGTGGGCCTGCTCGACTTTCCGGCCATTCTGCACGACGAAGAGGTGCTCCTCTGCTGGCGGCTGGGCGAGGATCGCATCCGCTTCTACCACGGGGTGAACGAAGGCTTCGCGAGCCGCAGGCCGCTCGACCCCCTCGACACCGGAGGCATGCCGCCGATTCAGTAAGTGGCGCGGACCTCAGTCCGCGCGTTGCAGCACGACTCGCTGTAAGTCACCAGCAGAGACTCTGGAGGAATTCTTTTTTGACAGCGCCCCCCGGCAATCGCCTGCGCAACTCCGTAAGCGCCTATCTGCGCTCCGCCGAACACCAGCCCGTGGACTGGCACGAATGGGGCGAAGAAGCCTTCGCCCGCGCGCGCGCGGAAGATAAACCGATCCTTCTGGACATCGGCGCCGTCTGGTGCCACTGGTGCCACGTGATTGACCGCGAGAGCTACGAGAATCCTGAAATCGCCGCGCTGATCAACCAGCTCTACATCCCCGTGAAAGTGGACCGCGACGAGCGCCCCGACGTGGACGCGCGCTACCAGGCCGCCATCAGCGCCATCTCCGGCCAGGGCGGCTGGCCGCTCACCGGATTCCTCACTCCCGACGGCCGTCCATTCTTCGGCGGCACCTATTTCCCGCCCGACGACGCCATGGGCCGTCCCGGCTTCCGCCGCATCCTCTCCGCCGTTGCCGAGGCCTACCGCAACAAACGCGCTGAAGTGGACAAATCCGCGGAGACGCTGGCCAACGCCGTAATCCAGGCCGAATCCCAGCGCGAAAGCCGCGGCACGCTCTCCACACGCCTGCTCGACGAAATGGAAGACGCCACCATCCGCCAGTTCGACATACGCAACGGTGGATTCGGCCGCGCGCCCAAATTCCCGCATCCCGCGGCCGTCGATTTTCTGGCGGAACGCTACCAGGTGCGCGGCGAGCGCCACCTGCTCTCCGTCCTCGATACCACGCTCACCAAAATGGCCCGCGGCGGCGTTTACGATCAGATCGCCGGCGGCTTCCACCGCTACTCCGTGGACGAACGCTGGTGCGTGCCCCACTTCGAGAAAATGAGCTACGACAACGCGCCGCTGCTGGCGAATTACGTTCGCGCGTGGCAGGTCACCGCAAACCCGCTCTTCCGCAGCACCGCCGAAGGCATCATCACCTGGACCGATGACGTGCTTTCCGAACCAGATAAGAAAAAAGGCGGCTTCTACGCCAGCCAGGATGCCGACATTTCGCTCTATGACGACGGCGACTATTTCACTTGGACGCAGCAGGAAGTGCGCGCCGCGCTATCGAAGGACGAGGCGCAGGCCATCGAGGCCTACTACGATGTCGAGCCGGCCGGCGAAATGCACCACAACCCGGCGAAGAACGTCCTGTGGGTCGCTGGTGAGGTTCCCCAGATCGCGGCAAGCATGGGCACGCCTGACAGTGAAGTGGAAGCCCTGCTGGCCAGCGCGCGCAAGAAGATGCTCGCCGCGCGCAACCAGCGCACCACCCCGGCCATCGACCGCGCTCTCTACACCGGCTGGAACGCGATGTACGCCTCCGCCTACCTCGAAGTCGGCCGCGTGCTCCGCCGCGACGATTGCCGCACGTTCGCTCTGCGCACGATCGACCGCCTGCTCGACGAAGCGTGGGACTCCACGCGCGGCTTCGCACACCGCATCGGCGGCCCGCGCCTCGACGGTTCGCTCGACGATCAAGCCTACGCTGCCGCAGCGTTACTCGATGCCTTCGAGGCCACCCTCGACCGCCGCTACTTCGACGCCGCCGCAAGCGCGATGGACCTGACCCTCGACCTCTACGGCGACGCGGAAAACGGCGGCTTCTTCGATCGCTCGCGCCTGGCCGCGCCCATGGGCGGCCTCGACGTGCGCCGCAAGCCCTTCCAGGATTCGCCCACGCCGTCGGGCAATTCCTGCGCCGCCGCCGTGCTCGCGCGCCTGCACGCTTACACCGCCGAAAAGCGCTACGCCGATGCCGCCCGCGCCACACTCGAAGCCTTCGCCGGCATGGCGCCTCAGTACGGCCTCTTCGCCGCCAGCTACGCGCTGGCGCTCTCGCTGCATCTGAACCCGCCCGCGCAGGTCGTGGTGCTGGGCCGCGCAGGCGACACGAACTCCGCCGAGCTCGAGCAGGCCGCCCTGGCCGTCTACCGCCTGGGCAAAGCCGTGCTCCGCGTAACGCCAGAGAACCTCTCGGCCAACTCCCTGCCCCAAGCCCTGGCGCAAACCCTCCCGCATCTCGACGCCGCCAAACCCCAGGCCCTGGTCTGCGCCGCAGGCGTCTGCCATCCGCCAACCACCGATCCAGACCACCTGCGCAAACTCCTGCTCCCCGCAGCCGCCGCTGCCGCGCGTTGAGGCGGATCCGCGCCCTCCATCTTTCTTCCTCTGCGGCTCTTTGGCATCTCCCCGCCGAAGTTCACCCGCCATTTTCTCGGCGGGCGTTATCTTTTCCCTTCCGTCCCGCTCCCAAACCGTGGCACGCCGCCGCGACCTGTGCCATGCTTCTATCGTGGGCTCTTCGCCAACACCGGCCACATCCCTGCTGAAAGCGCGCGAAGGCGTGCAGCGCATTCCCGCCATCCCGCAGCTCACCACGGGCCGCTCCGGCATCTGCCTGGACCTGAACGAAAACACCGCCGGCTGTTCCCCGCGCGTGCTGGCGAAGCTGCGCAGCCTGACCGCCGCGGACGTTTCTCTCTATCCCGAGCGGGCGCGGATGGAAGTCCTGGTGGCAAAGCACTTCGGCGTCGGCCCGGAAAACGTTCTCCTGACAAACGGCGTGGATGAAGCCATCGTGCTGCTCTTCGCCTGCTTCCTCGGCGCCGGCGACGAAGCTCTCTACCCCGTTCCCACGTTCCCCATGTATCCCATCTACGCAGCAGCCACGGGCGCGCGCGCGGTGGAAATAGCCATGGACCGTGATTTCCATTTTCCGGCCGCGGCGTTGCACGCGGCGGTCACTCCACAAACGCGCCTCGTCGCCATCGCCAACCCCAACAACCCCACGGGCGCGCTCGCGCGGCGCAAAGATTTGCTCGACATTCTGGAAGCCGCGCCGAACGCAGCCGTGCTGCTGGACGAGGCCTACTTCGAATTCTGCGGCCAGACCATGCTCACAGAGCTGCCGCGCTTCTCGCACCTCTTCGTCTCGCGCACATTCTCAAAGGTGTACGGCCTGGCGGGACTCCGCATCGGCTGCCTGATGGGCGCCGCGGAACATATGGAAATGGTTCGCCGCCTCGCGCCGCCCTTCAACGTAAACGCCGTGGCGCTGGCCTGCCTGCCCGAAGCGCTGGCCGACCAGGATTTCGTACAGAACTGCGTGACGGCCGTCAGGCGCGAACGCGCCCGCCTGGAAGCCGCCTTCTCCAAATACGGCATCCGCACCTGGCCCAGCCACGGCAATTTCGTTCTGGCTGATCTGGGGAAATGGCACACCAGCTTCACCGAAGAATTCCAGAAGGAAGGCATCTACCTGCGCGACCGCGGCGGCGACCCGGCCTGCGCCGGCTGCGTGCGCATCGGCATCGGCACCTCGGCGGAAATGGACAGCTTCTACTCCGCGCTCCCCGCCGTCCTGCAGCGCACCGGCTGGCACGTCATCCCGTAGCCGCCTGAATCGACGCCTAGGCGCACGACACTCGCGTGCCCTCTTTCTCAGCCACAGGCCATCCCTACCATTTCCGTTCGGCGGCAGCCCGCGCCACCGCTTCCTTCTCCTCAGCCGTCAGTTGCGCCACGTCGCAGCCGTAAAAACCGTGCAGGCAGCTCTGGTAATTCCGCTTGCGCGCCGCGCGCGCGATCTTTTCCTGCTGCTCCGCGCTCAATTGAGACGCATCGCAACCATAAAATCCAACGATGCAGTCTTTGTAGTTCCGTTTGTTGGCCGCCTGCGTCACGGCCTCCTGCTCGTCGGCAGTCAGTCGCGCCGCGTCGCACAGATCGAAGCCGTGCAGGCAGTTCTGGTAGTTGCGCTTGCGCGCGCCCTCGGCCACGGCCTGCTGCTCCTCAGCCGTCAGATGAACCAGGTTGCAGGCATCGGACCCATACACGCACACCTGCACCAGCCGTTCCCGCTCGGCGCGCGCCACTGCCTGCTGCTGCTCCGCAGTCAGTTGCGCCGCGTCGCAAATGTAAAACCCCAACAAACAATTCTGGTAGTTCAATGACGCGCGATTGTCGTGCACCCCACCTGCAGCCTGACCCCCAGCCTGACCCCCAGCCTGCCCAGCAGGCGCTCTAAAGACGACGAATAAGGTGGATGTAACGAGAACCCAGCGGAAAACTCTCATGTTTACCCTCGCCTATAACGGAAAGAAGATGGAAAGTTCAGCTCTTTGTGCGAACACGGCGAAGAGGCCCTGCGTTCAACCGGATCAGAGCACGCAGCGCTGCATTCACCGACCGCCCATTCGGAAAATACTCCGCCACATCGGGGGAAAGTAAAACCAGATTCGTCCCCGTCCGGTAGCGCGCGGCGTATTTTCCACGAGCGCCACCCGGCAGTTGGGACAGGTCGTATTCCGGGCGCAGCCGGCGTTTCTCAGGTCTCTTCTTCATAATGTTCTTGCTCGTTACGAGTCGCTCTCCGGACCATTCGGTTTCCGAACTGCGCTTCATGCTTCCGGAGATTCCGCGCCGGCTTGTGCGGGTCCCACTCAAAATGCACAATTACATTCTATTTCGCTCCCTGGAGTGGAAGCAATCCTTCTGAAGGTTTCGTGTCTCCGGTTGACCGGTTGACCGGCTGCCTCCCTTCCCGTCATCCTCGGGGCCTACCGCTCGCCCCCACGCCACGTGCGGCGCGCGCCCTATCGCCGCGCCCCATCGCCTCATATAATCCTGCCTATGGGCAGTTCTCCCAAACCGCACGGCGAAGCAGCCGAGCCCCGGTATGAGAAGGGCCCCCACCTGCGCGTTCTTGCGGTGAACATTTTTGTTCGCGACCAGGAGCGCAGCTTGCATTTCTACCGCGATCAGCTTGGATTCGAGCTGGCCTTCGATGCGCGCCTGCCATCCGGCGAACGCTGGGTCGCCGTCTCCCCTCCGGACGGCAGCGCGGTGCTCACACTCATCGCGCCCGCCCCCGGCTCCGAGGAGTACAAGCTGATCGGCAAGCCCACCCCGGTGGTCTTTGTCACCGAAGACGTTGCCGCCAAGTACCAGGAATGGCGCAAGCGCGGCGTGCGCTTTCGCCACGTCCCACGGCTGCGCCGCGTGCAGTACGAGCGGCAAACTCCGGGCCTCGGTTCCCTGCCCTCCGCGAGCGCCGGCGAAACAGAGGCGCCGGTCTGGGGCGGCGTGTTCACCCGCTTCGAAGACATCGACCGCAATTCCTTCGCCCTGGTGAGCTTCGACGAGGTAACCCGGGAAGTCGAAGCGCGGCGGCGCGCCCGCGCCGAGAAGCTGGAAGCCGCGCGCCGCGTCGCGCAGGAACTGGAAATCGCCAAGCGCGTCCAGGCTGGCCTCTTCCCGCAAACGGCGCCGGCCCTCCGCACACTCGACTACGCCGGCATTTGCATTCCCGCACGCCAGGTGGGCGGCGACTACTACGATTTCCTCAGCCTCGGCCAGGAGCGGCTCGGCTTTGTGATCGGCGACGTCTCGGGAAAAGGGATTGCCGCGGCCCTCCTGATGGCGAATCTCCAGGCCAATCTCCGCGGCCAGTGCGCCATCGCGGTGGACGAGCCGCTGCGCGTGCTGCGCTCCGTGAACCATCTGTTCTGCGAGAACACCACCGACAGCGCCTACGCCACAATGATTTTTGCCGAGTACGACGGCCAGGCCCGCCGCCTGCGCTATGCGAACTGCGGGCATATCTGCGCGCTGCTGCTTCGCGGCGACGGCGCGCTCGAACGCCTCGCCTCCACCGCCACCGTGCTGGGACTCTTTGCGGACTGGGACTGCGCGATCGAGGAGGTCTCGCTTTTCTGCGGAGACACCCTGCTGCTCTACACCGACGGCGTCACCGAATCGTTCGACCACAGGGGAGAAGAGTTCGGCGAGCGCCGCCTGATCGAGGCGCTGCGCCGCCACCATGAATCGTGCTCTCGCGACTTGCTGTCTGCCATCGTGGAAGACGTCCGCCGCTTCAGTCCGCACGAGCAGCACGACGACATCACCCTGATCGCCGCCAAGTGCAAAGACGCAGACGACAAGCAAATGAGTTTGATCCGCCCGGCCGGCGCGGAAGCCGCGGAATAACCCGTAGGGGCGGACCCAGGTGTCCGCCCTCCTGCATTCGTGCGAGGACGGGCCGTACCCGCAGCGCAACACGAAGCGTCATAATCACCGGCGGAGGGAAGCAACCTCATGGAAACGCTCTGGCAGGACGTGCGCTACGCCGTCCGCACGCTCGCGAAGTCACCGGGATTCACGCTCGTGGCCGTGTTCACGCTGGCCCTGGGCATCGGCGCGAACACTGCCATCTTTACGGTGGTAAACGCCGTACTCCTGCGTCCGCTGGCGTTTCGCGATCCCTCGCGCGTCGTGCTCGTCGCTGAAAAAAGCAAATACCCCACCTTCACAACCTCCTACCAGAACTATAAAGACTGGCGCGACCAGAGCAGCTCTTTCGAATCCGTGCAGGGCTCGTGTCCCGCCGCCCTGGCCCTTACCGGAAACGGCGAACCCGAGCAGCTCGCCGCGCGCTACACCACCGCGGGCTTTTTCCCGCTGCTCGGCGTCACTCCCATCGCCGGGCGCAACTTTCTGCCGGAAGAGGACCGTCCCGAAGGCGCGCCCGTGGCCATCATCAGCTACGCGCTGTGGCAGCGCCGCTTCGGCGGCTCGGCGGAATGGCTCGGCAAGCCGGTGGAGCTGGGCTCGAAGGCCTACACGCTCATCGGAGTACTGCCGCCCGGCTTTCAGTTCCTGCAGCCCGCGGATGTTTTCGTTCCCTTCGAGCCCTGGGCCGCCACGCTGCCCGACGACCGCAATTGGCATCCCGGCATCGTCGCCGTCGCGCGGCTGAAGCCCGGCGTCTCCGTCACGCAAGCCGGCGCGGAAATGCGCGGCATCGCCGGCCGCCTCGAGCAGCAGTATCCCAACTACAACACCGGCACCAGCGCCGAGGTCGTCCCGCTGCAGGACCAGATCGTGCAATCCTCGCGCCCGGCGCTGGTCGTTCTGCTCTGCGCCGTCGCGTTTATCCTGTTGATCGCCTGCGCCAACGTGGCCAATCTGCTGCTGGCTCGCGCCGGGGCACGCTCGAGGGAACTCGCCATCCGCACCGCGCTCGGCGCCAGCCGCATGCGCGTGGTCCGCCAGCTCCTCACCGAAAGCCTGGTGATCGCGCTTCTCGGCGGCGCGCTGGGCCTGCTGTTTGCCGCGGCCGCGCTCGGCCCGCTGCTGCGTCTTTCCGCCGGAGCCGTGCCCGACGTCGGCGGCATCCACATGGACCGCGCCGTGCTCGCCTTTACCGCCGCGGCTGCGTTGATCACCGCCATCCTCTTCGGCCTGCTGCCCGCCCTGGGCACCGCGCGGCTCGACCTGCGCGAAACTCTCGCCGAAGGCGGGCGCAGCGGCACGGGCGGCGTGCTCAACCGGCGCCTGCGCTCAGCGCTGGTGATCTCTGAATTTGCGCTGGCCATGATGCTGCTCGTCGGCGCGGGCCTGCTGCTGCGCAGCTTCGAGCGTATGCAATCCGCCGCGGCCGGCTTCCAGCCCGACCACCTGCTCGTTGCCGACATTCCCCTCTCGCACATCGCCTACGCCAAATCCGGCCAGCGCTACCAGTTCTTCGACCGCCTGCTCGAGCGCATCCGCGCCCTGCCCGGCGTGCGCTCCGCCGCCGCGGCAAACTTCCTGCCCATGAGCGGCAACGGCTCCCTGCTGCACTTCAATATCCAGGGCCGGCCGCCGAAGAGCCCGCACGAATTTATCGCCTCGGGCTACCGCACCGTCACCGCGGGATATCTCGAAACGTTGCAGGTGCCGCTGATCGCCGGCCGCCTGATCGGTCCCAACGACGACGAGAAAGCCCCATTCGTCGTAGTCGTGAACCAATCCTTCGCCAAACAGTATTTTGGTCCCGAGCAACCCCTCGGCAAACGCATGCAGTTGGGCGCGCTGCCGGAACAGGAAGTGCCCTGGATGGAAGTGGTCGGCGTGGTGGGCGACGTGCGCCGCGGCCTGGCCGTCGAGCCGCAGGCGGAAATGTATCTGCCCTGGAAACAGGCAGACACGCTGCTGCCCGTCTTCACGCTGTCGGTTGTGCTGCGCACCGCCGTGGACCCCGGCGCGGAAACTTCCGCCCTGCGCGGCGCCGTCACCGGCATTGACGCAAACCAGCCGCTCGTCAAAGTCCGCACCATGGACGACACCATCGCCACCTCCGCCGCGCAGCCTCGCTTCCGCACCTGGCTGCTGGGCCTGTTCGCCGCGCTGGCCCTGGTGCTCTCCGCAATCGGCATCTACGGCGTGATGTCGTACTCCGTCACGCAGCGCGTCTCCGAAATGGGCATTCGCATGGCCCTGGGCGCGCAGCCCAACCAGGTGTTCAGCCTGGTCACAGGCCAGGGATTGCGCCTCGCGCTCGCGGGGGTTGTTCTGGGTGTGGCCGCTTCGCTGGCCCTCACGCGCGTGCTGGGCAGCTTCCTCTATGAAGTAAGCGCCTTCGACCCCATCACGTTCCTGGCGGTCGCCGCGCTGCTCGTAGGTGTCGGCTTCCTGGCGTCCTACGTCCCAGCGCGTCGCGCCACCTCGGTGGATCCGCTGGTGGCACTCCGTCACGAATAGCCATGTAGCGCCGCCCTTCAGGGCGGCATCCTTCACTATCGAGCAATAGGCGCTAGCTAGTGCTTCCGCTCAAGACGCCCGAGCCGGGCATTTTCTTTTGACAGAGGCCTACCTCCCTCCTAAACTTGCTCCATGGAAGTGCAGTTCACCCCTGAGCAAGAAGCACGCCTACAAATGATCGCCGTGCGCGAAGGGATCGACCCCTCGCAACTGGTAAGAGACGCTGCCCTGCGTCTGCTGGAAGACGACATGCGCTTTCGCGCGGCGGTTCGCGCAGGCATCGAGCAGGCTGACCGCGGCGAATTCATCGAAGAAGAAGAAATGGACGCTCGCGTCCGCCGCATGTTCCCGTCCTGATGCGCATCCGATGGACGTTGGCTGCGGCCGCGGACCTGGAGCACATCAAGGGCTACCTCGACGAGCACCTCCCCCACCTCGCGCAGTCCACGATACTCGAACTCTACGAGACCATCCGCTCCTTGAAAACGTTGCCGCTCCGCGGACACCCCGGACGCGAAGAAGGAACGCGCGAGCTCGTGTTCGCGCGTTTGCCGTACATCGCAGTTTATCGGGTGAAGAATGAAACGGTTGAGGTCCTCCACATCTATCACGGGGCACAGCAACGGCGCTGACGGCGTTCGGTCAGCCATCAATGACATTTGTCCTCTTCCCCCGTGCAAATGAATCACCCTGGGCCGGGCCGCCTACAAGACGTATTCCCGCGTGCCCCACAACCACGAGCAGGACATAAATCGCAGCGTCGGCAGCCACCGGTGCCGCACCTTCGCCGGGCCGGCGCT
>DATFZR010000337.1:0-3911 GCA_035314265.1 Candidatus Acidiferrales bacterium | reverse complement strand
GCCCTGGCGCTGCCGAGCGTGACCACGGTCGGTTATCCCTATTCCATTTCCGCTTACTTTCGCCGCGCCAATGCGAATATGTCGCGGGATGAATCGCGTAAACTGGTGGCGCACTTGCAGCAAGCGACCACGGCTGCGGGCCGCCGCCTGGTGGTGTATATCTCCATGGCGTTCGGCAACCCGTATGAAGAGCCATGGGCTCCGGAAATCGTGGCGGGCACGCTCGCGTGGCTGAAGGAGGCGGGGGTGCGCTGCGTGTCCTTGGCCGACACGGTGGGGACGGCTTCGCCCAAGGAGGTTGGCGAGCTGTTTCGCGCGGTAAAGGGCGGGGCCGGCGGGGTGGAATTGGGCGTACACCTGCACAGCCGCCGGGAAAATGCCGCGGAGAAAGTGCTGGCCGCTTATGAAGCGGGTTGCCGGCGGTTTGACAGCGCGCTCGGCGGGCTGGGCGGCTGCCCGTTTGCCGGGGATGACCTAGTGGGAAACATTCCCACGGAGATTGTAGTGAAAACGCTGGAGGCCCGCGGCGCGGAGACCGGAGTGAACTCCGAGCGGCTGGCGCCGGTGATGGAGCTGACGAACCGGATTCGCGCCATGTATGGAGAGCCGGCGAATACGACGGTGCAGTAGACGAGAGATAAAGGCAACGCAGAGGCGCGGAGTGCGCCGAGGCTCGCGGAGAAAAGCGGAGAAACTCGAAGAGCATGTCTTATGAAACGTTGACGCTTGCTTATGAGGGGCTGATCGCCGCGCTCACGCTGGACCGGGCGGAGAAGCGCAACGCGATCTCCATGCAGATGATGGATGACCTGCTGGCGGCGCTCGACGAGATGGAGACGAGCCCGGCGCGCGTAGGTATTCTGACGGGCGCGGGGAAGGCGTTCTGCGCGGGGATGGACCTGGAGGCGCTGCGCACGATTTCCTCGCAGTCGCATCTGCAGAACCTGCAGGACTCGCGGCGAATGGCGCAACTGTTCCGTCGCCTGTGGGCGTTTCCTAAAGTGCTGATCGCCGCGGTGAATGGTCCGGCGCTGGCCGGGGGCTGCGGGATCGCCACGCTCGCGGATTTCACTCTGGCCGCGCCGGAGGCGACCTTCGGGTATACGGAGGTGCGCATCGGATTCCTGCCGGCGCTGGTTTCCGTGTTTCTGCGGCGCAGGGTGGGAGAAGCGGTGGCGCGAGACCTGCTGCTCAGCGGGCGCATTTTTCCGGCCGCGGAAGCGCAGCGGCTGGGATTGGTGAGCGAGGTCGTAGCCGCTGAGGCGCTCGCCGGGCGGGCGCGCGAGCTTGCCGGCACACTGCTGGCCAACAGCGCGGCGAGCCTGCTGGCAACGAAGAAGCTTCTGGTGGAATCGGAGGAGCCGGCGATTGACCGCGAAATCAGCCTGGCGATCGAGGCGAACGCCTCAATTCGGTCGACGGCGGATTTCCGCGAAGGGGTGAGCGCGTTTCTGGAGAAGCGCGCGCCGAAGTGGACGGGAAGCTGACGGCCTGAATCGCGCGATGAGGCGGGCGGGTTGAATTCCACTCCTGCGCCCTCTACACTGCCTTCCGCCATGGGACATACCTGCGAAACGACGCTGCGCGTGCGCTACGCGGAAACCGATCAGATGGGTATGGCGTACCACGGCAACTACTTCGCCTGGTTTGAGGTGGGACGCACGGAATTCCTGCGCGAGCTGGGATTTGACTACCGTTCGCTGGAGAGCGAGGAAGGCTGCTACATCGTGGTGGCCGACGCAAGCTGCCGCTACAAGGCCCCGGCGCGCTACGACGACCTGCTGCGCATCCGCACGGAACTTCGCAAGATTCGCGGACCGGTGCTGCGCTTCGGGTATGAGGTGCTGCGGGAGGCGGATGGAGCGCTGCTGGCCGAGGGCGAGACCGCGCACATCGTGGCCGACAAACAGATGAAGATGCGCACGCTGCCGGAGAAATATCTGCAGGCGCTGGCGGGGACGGTGGCGGAGGCCAGGGAATAAGGCGAAGAGCGGAGGGGGGAGCAATGGGCGGACAGGAGCGAATCGAAGGGTTCCGACAGCAAGTGCGGCGCGAGTGGGACGATCCGCAAACGGTTGAGGCGTGGCGGAAGTGGGGCCGGTCGAACGCAAGCTTGCTTGGGGGCGTGACGCGGGCCATCGTGGAGGCGTCTGGAGCGGCGCCCGGCCAAACGATCCTCGATCTGGCGAGCGGGTCCGGGCAGCCTGCGCTGGGGCTGGCGGCAGCGGTGGCGCCCGGCGGCACGGTGATGGCGACAGACCAGAGCGCTCAAATGCTGGCCGTGGTGGAAGAAAGCGCTCGCCTGGAGAATCTGACCAACCTACGAACGCAACGAGCCGATGCGGAGTCGCTTCCCTTCTCCGACGCCGCTTTTGACAGCGTTACCTGCCGGTTTGGGGCCATGTTCTTTGCCGAGCCGGTGCGGGCCATGCGTGAATGCCTGCGCGTGCTGCGGCCGGGGGGCCGCGCCGTCTTTGCGGTGTGGGGCTCGCCTCAGCAGCCATTCTTCGCGATGACCGCCGGAGTGCTTCGCCGTTATGCAACGATTCCGGAACCTGAACCGGGAGCGCCGCACATTTTTCGATTTGCGGCGCCGGGCTCGCTCGCGGAAGTGATGCGCGAGGCGGGTTTCCAGGCGGTGAAGGAGGATTCGCTGCGCATTGCCTGCGAGCGCATGGGAACTCCGGAGAGTTTTTGGGAGGAGTTCCGGGAGGTGGCGGCGCCCTTCCGGCCGCTGATCGCGGGGCTGCCCGCCGCGCGCCGCGCGGAGCTCGATGCGGCAGTGCTGGCCGCGATGCGGGCGTACTCGACCGGCGACCGGCTGAAATTCTCGGTGGACGTAAACGTCGCGACGGGCACGCGCGCCTGATCCTATGGCCACGCTGCACCTCACCGGGAACCACCTGACGTTCGAGGGACTCGACGAAGTGGTGTTCCGGGGGCGCGAGGCGGCGCTGGCCGGTGACGCGCGCGGGCAGGTGCTGGCGTCGCGCGCGGTGGTTGACCGCCTGCTTGCCTCCGGGGCGACGGCGTACGGCATCAACACCGGCTTCGGCGAACTTTCCACGGTTCGCATTCCAGCCGACCAGGTTCGCCAGCTTCAGGTGAACCTCGTGCGCAGCCACGCGTGCGGAGTGGGGCCTTCGCTCACAGAGGCGGAAACGCGCGCCATCATGTTGCTGCGGGCTAACGCGCTGGCGAAGGGGCTGAGCGGCGTACGGCCGGTGGTGATTGAAACGGTGTGCGCGATGCTGGCGCGCGGCGTGCATCCGGTGATCCCGGCGCAAGGGTCCGTGGGCGCTTCGGGTGATCTGGCGCCGCTGGCGCATCTGGCGCTCGTGGCGATTGGAGAAGGCGAAGCGCAGTATCGCGGCGAGCGCCTGGAGGGCGCGGAGGCCATGCGCCGCGCGGGGATTGCGCCGCTGGCCCTCGAAGCGAAAGAGGGACTCGCGCTGCTGAATGGCACGCAGGCGATGCTGGCGCTGGGCGCGCTCGCTCTGCGCGACGCGCGGATGCTGGCGGACACGGCGGACGGGGCGGCGGCGCTGTCGCTCGACGCGTTGCGCGGAAGTCCTGCGGCGTTCGATCCACGCATCCAGCAGGCGCGGCCGTTTGCAGGACAGGCCCTGGTGGCCGGGCGGCTGCTGCGCATCAACGAAGGAAGCGAAATCCGCGAGTCGCATCGTTCGGCCGAACGCGATCCCCGCGTGCAGGACGCGTACAGCCTGCGGTGCACGCCGCAGGTGCACGGGGCGGCCCACGACGTTCTGGCGCAAGTGGCTGCGACGTTGCAAGTGGAAATGAACAGCGCGACGGACAATCCGCTGGTGTTTGCGGCATCGGACGCTGGGCCGGAAGCGGTGCTGAGCGGGGGAAATTTCCACGGCCAGCCGGTGGCGCTGGCGGCGGAC
>DATFZR010000336.1:0-6688 GCA_035314265.1 Candidatus Acidiferrales bacterium | reverse complement strand
GCCTGAAGGCACTGAAGGAGTCGAGCCCACCCAGCCGGGGATTCAACCCGGAGGTGAACAACCGCCGCGGAGGCTACCGCAACCGCTGCAACCGCAGCCCCGGCCAAAGCCCCAGCCACAACCACAGCCGCAGCGATAGCGGCGAGACCGCGAAGGTTCGGGGCCGGCCAACGAGGAATTCCACGATGCCCGTTCTACGGGGCGACTTCGAAGACAACCAGGGGTTGGTAGGTACGCGGCACAACTGCCTCCGCCACAGCGATGAGCTTCTGCTGCTGGCTGAAGACGCGCAGCCGCGGCGGCGGCGGCGCGCCGGAATCCAGGTGCGAAGTAGCGCCCGGCGGCATCGTGAATTGCGCGGGCTGGATCTGGGCCAGCGGCAAGGTAAAGCGCGCGCCGTGGCGCACGCGCCGCTCCACCACGGGGAGCACGGTGGCCCGAGGCAGCTCCGGCAGCAGGCGTTCGAGTGGAATCACCATCTCCAGGGCCTTTCCCTGCCGCGCGGCCGATTCCAATTCTTCGAGCGATACCGCCTGATCCACCGTGAATTCGCCCACGGCCACGCGGCTGATTTCTTCCAGGTGCGCGCCTGTTCCCTGCCGCGCGCCCAAATCGTGCGCGAGCGAACGGATATACGTGCCCGAGCCGCATTCGATCACGCAGCGCACGCGCGAGCCTTCCACCGACTCGATGCGGAATTCGAAGACGTCCACCTCCACCGGCTTCAGCTCCACGGGACGATTCTTCCGGGCCAGTTCGTGCGCCGGGCGGCCGGCAATCTTCTTCGCGGAATATGCCGGTGGCGTCTGCAGCAGGTGGCCCGTCAATTCCGCCACCATCGGCTGTATTTCCTCGAGCGTGAGCTGCGGCGCCTGGTCGGGGCCCTGTGCCTTTCCGTCCGCGTCGTAGGTGTCCGTGGCAAAACCGAACCGCATGGTGCAGGAGTAGCTCTTGCGGCGGCCGGTGTAGAAGCGCGCGAGCCGCGTGGCCCGGCCCAGCAGCAGGACGAGCACGCCCGTGGCCAGCGGGTCGAGCGTTCCCAGGTGGCCGATCTGCCGGAAGCCCAGCAGCCGGCGCGCCACCTCCACCACGTCGTGCGAGGTTCGGCCACTCGGCTTTTGGATCACGATGGCGCCGTCAATCGGCGGCGGTTGTGGCTGGCGTGGCATCCGTATAAACCGTCAGGTCGCGTCTTTGCCCGAAGCGGGCGGGTGCAAAAGCTCGTTGAGCCGGCCGCCTTCCACGCCCGAGGCATCCACCACAAAGTGGATTTCCGGCGCGCGGCGCAGGTCCAGCCGCTGCGTGAGTTCGTGCCGGATGAAGCCCATCGCGGCGGCAAGCCCGTCGCGCACTCCGCGGCGCTCCTCATCCGTGCCGAAGGCGGCCAGGAAAATGCGCGCATGCTTCAGGTCCGGCGTCACGGTCACTTCCGCGACGCGGATCGGTCCGGCGAGCCTCGGATCCTTCAGCTCCCCGGCCAGCATGGCTTCGAATTCGTGCCGGATTTCTTCAGCCACGCGCTCATGGCGATGGCGGACGGTAGTCATGGGAGTCAGCCCTCAAAACTGCGCATCGCAGATTGGATTGCCGGCTCCGGAATCGCGGCGCTCCCGGACTGTTTCCGCTGCCGGGCGCCGCTCGCGGACGGCTGTGAGTTACAAAACCTCGACGGTGCTTCCGACCAGATCGCGACCGAGCAATCGCTCGGACTCATTGGCCACTTTTTCGAGCGAGTCCTCCAGGTGCCTGTGGTCCGCGGAAATCGCCACCACCCCGACCACCGAACGCTGCCAGGTGTCCTGATGATCGAGCTCCGCAACGGCCACGTTGAACTTCCCGCGCAACCGGTCCTTCAGGCTGCGCAGCACCGAGCGCTTGTCTTTCAGCGACCGCGCATCGGGGATATAGATTTCGAGTGTGAGCAGGCCGATGGGCATCGTCCGCCTCCCCCGTCCCCAGGCTGCGGAACGCCGGAAAGATCAGGCGCGCGTGGCCACGGCGGCTTCGAGCGCCTCAACCGTAAAGAACTCCACGATGTCGCCGACCTTCACGTCGTTGAAGTTGGCGATTCCCAGGCCGCATTCAAAGCCGGTGCGGACCTCGCTGGCGTCGTCCTTAAACCGCCTGAGCGAGCTCACGCGGCCCGTGAACACGATCCCGCCGTCGCGCACCAGCCGCAGCTCGGCGTCGCGTCTGATGGTTCCGTCGGTAACGTAGCAGCCCGCCACCATACCGATGCCCTTGATGCGGAACGTATTGCGCACTTCGGCGCGGCCCAGGTGCTTTTCCTTGTAGACGGGCTCCAGCAGCCCGACGAGCGCCTTCTTCAACTCGTCCGTCAGCTCGTAGATCACCGTGTGCGTGCGGATTTCCACATTCTCCTGCTGCGCCAGGTCCGCCGCTTTGCGGTCTGGCCGGACGTTGAAGGCGATCACGATGGCGTTCGAGGCGGAAGCCAGCAGCACGTCCGTCTCCGTAACGGCGCCGACGCTCGAATGAAGGATCTTGATCTTCACCGCGTCCGTCGAAAGCTTGGGCAGCATTTCG
The DNA here is from genome assembly GCA_035314265.1 of Candidatus Acidiferrales bacterium. Classification (GTDB taxonomy): domain Bacteria; phylum Acidobacteriota; class Terriglobia; order Acidiferrales; family UBA7541; genus JOPF136. Next base: position 4,141 of record DATFZR010000336.1, on the reverse strand, counting down.
TTCAGCACTTCCACGGAGCCCTGCACGTCCGCCTTCACCACGATAGGCAGTTCCTTCACCTCGCCGGCCTTGAGCTGCTCGTGGAGCTGGTCCAGCGTGATGCGTCCGGTGGCCGTGCGCGCCAGCGTCTGCTCGCGGATCTTGGACTGCCGGTAATCCACGATGTGCCGCGCCTTGCCCTCGTCCGCCACCTGGAAGTTGTCGCCGGCCTCGGGCACGCCTTGCAGGCCCAGCACCTCGACGGGAGTGGAAGGCCCGGCGGCGCGGATGGGGTTTGCGCGGTCGTCAAACATCGCGCGCACCTTTCCGTAAACGGCGCCGCAGAAAAAGAAGTCGCCTACGTGCAGGGTGCCGTTTTGCACGAGCACGGTAGCCACCGGCCCGCGGCCCTTGTCCACACGCGACTCGAGCACCGTGCCGCTGGCCGGGACGCCGGAACTGGCCTTCAGCTCGCGCAGGTCGGAAACGAGCAGGATCATCTCCAGCAGCTTGTCCAGGTTCGTCTTCTCGCGCGCGGAGACCTCCACCATTACGGTGTCGCCGCCCCACTCTTCCGCGAGCAGCCCCTGGTCCGCCAGTTGGCGCTTCACGCGCTCGGGCTGGGCATCGGGCTTGTCAATCTTGTTGATGGCCACAACGATAGGCACGCCCGCGCTCTTGGCGTGGCTGATGGCCTCGAGCGTCTGCGGCATCACGCCGTCGTCCGCGCCCACCACCAGCACCACCACGTCCGTCACTTTCGCGCCCCGCGCGCGCATGCGCGTGAAGGCCTCGTGGCCCGGTGTGTCAATGAACACGATCTTCCGTTCGCCCGCGTGCACCTCGTAGGCGCCGATGTGCTGGGTAATGCCACCTGCTTCGCCGGCGGCCACGCTGGTCTGTCGAATGGCGTCGAGCAGGCTGGTTTTTCCGTGGTCCACGTGGCCCATTACGGTCACCACGGGAGCGCGCGGCTCCGCCCCCTTGGTCTTCTCTTCCTGCGAGACCTCGTCCACCACTTCTTCTTCAAACGATTTCACGGTCACAATGCCGCCGAACTTCTCGGCGAGCGATGTGGCCGTCTGCACGTCGAGCGGCTGGTTGATGCTGGCGAAAACGCCGCGTTCGAGCAGGGTGGCCAGCAATTCCTTGGCGCGCACGTCCAGCTTTTCCGCGAGCTGCCGGACGCTGATGCCTTCCGTGATGGTGAGCGGGCGGGGCTCGCGATGGACGGGAGGCGGAGCTTCCGCGATTCCGCTGCGCCCTCCGCGCTCCGTGCGCACGGGCATGCCCGCGCGCGCGCGCACGGGATGCAGCTTGCGCTCGCCTTCTTCGAAACGTTTTTCCGCCGTGGGGCGCGCACCCGCGGCCGGCTTCGTGGTCTTCCTCTGATAGAGCGGCTTGCCGACTTCCGGCTTCCCCGGAGCAACAACTCCCATGGCCACACCCGGTGAAGCTGTGAGCCGCGGAGGACGGCCGGAGCGCGCGCCCGCCCCGCCGGTCGTGCCCGGAATGGGCGGCTTGCGCGGTAGCTGCGGCATCGGCCCGGTGGCCCGATCTGCTGCCGAAGCCGTGATTGGAGGCCGGAGTGGCAGTGGCGGAGGAGGCGGCCTTACCGCCTGCGGCCGCTGCACCAGCGGCTGTCCCGAGGAGCGCGCCGTGCCCGGAGCGGATGCGCCGGGAAACACTGAAGGCCGCGGTTGCGGGCGAACGGGCGCCGGACTTGCGGGCGCCGAAGAAATAGGAGGCCGGAGCGGCAGTGGCGGCGGAGGAGCCGCGGGCCTCGGCGGCGCCAGCACAACAACCGGTCGCTGGATCAAAGGCTGCGGCGCTGGAGGAGGCGCCTGGTCAGCCGGCACAATCACAGCCACAGCAGGCCTCGCCACGGGATGCGCGGGAATCTCAACACGCGCGGGAGCCGGCGGCGGAACGACGGGCGGAGCGGGAGGGACCACGGGTACGGGCGCCGCCTCCACCACTTCCTGCTTCTCTTCCTCGACGGCCACGGCGGCCGCGGCTTCGGGTGCGGCAGGCGCTTCTTCTACCTCGCCGCCCAGAAGAATCTTGCGGACTTTCACCGCCACATATTCATCAATTGAACTGGAGTGCGTTTTCTTTTCCGCCACTCCGAGGCCGGGCAGAAGTTCGATGATGGCCTTGGCCTTGACCTCGAGCTCACGGGCCAGTTCGTTGATACGGATTTGGACGTGCTCAGTCATCAGGTTCAGTTGGATTTCCCTTCGGACGTCCCGTCCTGCGAATTCTTTTCTTCAGTTTCGGCGGAGGCGTCCGCGGATGGCGCTGGTTCAGTGGCGCTTTCCGCGTCTGCTGCTGGGGCGGTTTCCGCGACGGCCTGCGCCTCGGGTGCCGCGGGTTCTTCCCTGGCAGCCCCGGGGGTGGCTTCTTCAATGTCTTCGACGGTTGGCTCAGCGGTTGCAGCCTCGGCGGTCGCTGCGGTTGCGGCGGCCGCTTCCGCGCCGGCCGCGGCGGCTTCGAGACCTTCAAAGTGCGCCACCACAGACTGGCGAATCTTCTCCACCATCTTCTCGCCGATGCCGGGAATCTCCAGCAACTGCTCGGCAGACATATCCGCCAGCCGTTCGATGTTGCTGATGCCGCTCGCCTCGAGCTTTTCGAGCGTCTTCGGCCCCACGCCCTTCAGTTCCGTGAGGGGAGTGACGGGCGCGGTGAGCGCGGACATCTGCTCTTCGATTTCCTGGCGCTTCTCTTCCTCGCTCTTGATGTCGATGCTCCAGCCGATCAGCTTGCTCGCCAGCCGGACGTTCTGGCCCTTCTTGCCGATGGCCAGGGAGAGCTGCGTATCCTCGACGATTACCTCGAGGCGCTTCTCCTCGGTGTCCACTATCTGCACGCGGGTGACTTTTGCCGGGGAAAGCGCCTTCTGCGCGAAAGCCACGATTTCCTCGGAGTAAGGGATGATGTCGATCTTCTCGCCGCGCAGCTCGCGGATGATGGACTGCACGCGCATGCCCTTCATGCCCACGCACGCGCCCACGGGATCCACTTCCTTGTCGCGGCTCTCGACGGCGATCTTGGTGCGTTCGCCGGCCTCACGAGCCACCGCGCGGATGCGCACCGTGGCGTCGTAGATTTCGGGGACTTCCATTTCAAACAGGCGCTGGACGAGCATTCCGTCCGCGCGGGAGACCACCACCAGGGGGCCGCGCGCCGCGCGCTCCACCACCTTGATGGCCACGCGCAGCCGCTCGCCGAGGTTGTAGCTTTCCAGGCGCGACTGCTCGCGCTTGGGCAGGCGCGCCTCGGTGCGCCCGATGTCCACGATCAGGTCCGGGCCTTCGGTGCGCTTGACGATGCAGTTCACCATCTCGCCGACGCGGCCGTTGTACTCGTTGTAGATGGTGTCGCGCTCGGCTTCACGCACCTTCTGCAGGATCACCTGCTTGGCGGTCTGCGCGGCAATGCGCCCGAGCACGTCAGTCGGCTTGGAGAACAGGATCTCGCTGCCCATGGCGGCCTGCGGATCGAATTTCTGGGCTTCCTCGAGCGTGATTTCGCGGCGCGCGTCTTCCACATTTTCGACCACTGTGCGCACTGCGTACACGTCCACGTGTCCCGTATCCGGATTGAAGCGCGAGCGAATATCCTCTTCCGTCTTGTAATACTTCCGCGCCGCCACCACCATGGCGTCCTCAATGGCGGCAACGATCACCTCGGGCTCGATGTGTTTCTCCCGGCTGATCTGGTCAATCGTCTGAGAAAGCGGACTTGCCATCACTGCCTCTCCCTCACCGCCGAACCCACCCCAGCGTGTTCCCCCGCCTTCCTGCGGCGCCGGCCATCCGGCGCTTCAAACTTCGCAGGTCCCTCAAATCTCTACAACGAGCTGCGCCTTGCGAATCCAATCAAAGGGCAGGGCCACGACGCGCCCGTCCACGTCCACCTGCACCCGGCCTTCCGAGTAACCTGCCAGCCGGCCCTCATAAAACGTGCGCTCTTCCACCGGCTGCGACAGAGAAATCTTGGCCAGCCGCCCCACGAAGCGCCCAAACTCCTCGGGCCGGGTCAGCTTCCGATCCAGGCCCGGAGAACTCACCTCCAGAACGTAGCCCGTCGGGCCGGAAATCAACTCTTCCACGTCCAGAAGGACCCCGAGTTCGTGGCTTACCTTCTCGCAATCCCC
>DATFZR010000335.1:0-3130 GCA_035314265.1 Candidatus Acidiferrales bacterium | reverse complement strand
CAGTCGAAAAAGCTTCCAGCAAATCCGTGGATTTCACGTCCAACGGCACGTTCGAAGTGTTCCGCGGCCGCCAAGCTGAAAGCGCGCGCAATAAAATGGTCGCCGAATTTCACCACCTGGGATTAGCTGCCGCGGCGATGTCTCCAAACGAAGCCCGCAAGCACGAGCCGTCGCTTGGAGCGCAGGCCGGCGCGGTTGCCTGGCTACCCGAAGAAGCCACCGTGGATCCGCGCTTGCTTATCACAGCCGTGCTCGCGGCCGCAACACACCGCGGCGCCGAAATTCGTGCCCACTGCGCGGTGGATGCCCTGCTCTATGAAGGAAAATCGTGCGCCGGTGTGATTGCCGCCGGTCAAAAAATCTCAGCCAAGCAAGTAATCGTCGCCGCGGGAAGTTTTTGCGGCACAATCGCAGGGAACGCGAGCGCAGGCGCAGACGCCGCGCACAATGCAGATCCGCAGCCGCAACTACGCCTTTACGCCCCGGTCCATCCAGTACGCGGCCAAATGCTCGCGCTGCATTCGGCAACCGTGCGGCTGAAAAAAGTTCTGCGCTCCGAGTACGGCTACCTGGTCCCGCGCCGCGACGGCCGTATCATCGCAGGCAGCACGCTGGAAAATGCCGGTTTCGTGAAAGAAGTCACGCCGCAAGGAGTCCGCCAGATCCTCGACGCAGCGCTCGAGCTCGCTCCAGCCCTGGCCGACGCGAAAATTGTGGAAGAATGGTGCGGCCTGCGCCCCGGCACGCCCGACCTTCTGCCCATCATCGGTCCCACCGATATCGCAGGGCTGTGGCTCGCCACCGGCCATTACCGCAACGGCATCCTGCTTGCCCCCGCCACCGCAAAAATCATGCGCGATTGGATCGTCACAGGAAAATCGGATTTCAATACGGAAAGTTTTTCGCCGCTACGCTTCACCGCCGCAAAATCGCACGCGCAGGCGCACGCAAACAGCAGCGCATCCTGATTTCGTAGCGGCGCACTTTAGTGCGCCATCGGTGTCAGGCCAACAAGCGCCGACGGTCTGAAAACCGTCGTCACGACGACACGATCGCAACAAATGCGCCTAAGCACCAATCACAAAACTAAAAAGGATCCCGATTGCGCACCGGTTCGCGATTCGGCGGTCCCGCCAGCGACGAAGCCTGCCCCGGCCCCGTGAACTGGACCTTATCCGCATCCAGATAAAGCGAGCGGTCAATCACCGCTTCCACCGTGGACCCGCGCGGCATCTCCGCATCCGGCCCGCGCGTCAGCAACACCGCCGCCAGCCCCACCGCCGCTCCGGCTGCCGCGCCGATTCCCACGCCTCGCCCGCTCTGCGTCGCCAGTCCCCCGATGCCCGCTCCCGCCGCCGTGGTCTTCGCGATGGTTCCGATGTCGTGCCCTTTCTCGGAGTCCCCGATGATCTTGCCCTCGCTGTCCGTGGTCTCGTTGCCGCCCGTCCCGGCATTGCTGGGCACCGCGTTCAGGTTCACCATGTAAGCGTTCGGCAAAATCATCGTCGTCAACTTGATCATCAATTCGCCGCGCCCCTTCACTCGCCCGGGCCGCTTCGATTCCGTGACCTCCCCGCTCACATACGATCCCGCCGGGATCACCACTTTCCCGTCAATCATCACCGGAAACAAAGTCTCGAAGTACACCGGATCGCCCGGCCGCGCGCTGCGCGTGGACACAGCATTGTGCAGCACGAGCGGAATATGCGTCCCCGCCGGCACCATGATTTTCGCAGCCGCCACCACCGCCGGAACCGCTGCAGCACCCGCACTTGAAGTCGTACCATTTGCCGCAGGCGCTGCGGCACCAGCAGCCGCAGTTCCTGTAGCCGGAGTCGGAGCCGCATCTGCCCCAGCAGCAGGTGTGGACTGTCCCGCAGCAGGCGCGCCAGCAGATCCATCTTGCGGTTTCTGCGTCGCGGGCTGGCTCGCCGGAGCAGACGCTGATGCCGGAGGCGGCGGCATCGGCCCGGCATCTTGCGCCGCGACCGGAAGCGCGCATCCGGCGGCAAAGACCAACACCAGCACTTGCGGTAAGTGGAGCGGACTCTTTGTCATCTGACGCCTCATCAACGCGTTCCAGTAAGGGTGAAGTAGTAAGGATGCCTTCCCACGGCCAGCGAGATGTATGAAGCATAAACCTTCCCGCCACCCGGCTGCCACGCTTTCCTTCTTGCCTCCGCTCCCCCAACCGCCCATGTACGACTAGGACACCGCGAAAACCATACCCTCCCCGCAGCCGATATAATGGCTTTTGAGGCTTCTCTTGGCACCCCTCCACATAGCCCAGCTTCGTGTGCCGTCCTCTCTACGGCGCAAGACCCTGCTGATCATCGGCATTACCATGCTCGGCTTGGTTGGCGGCCTGTTTGTGCTGTCCCGCATCGTGCTCATGCGCGGCTTCGCCATCCTGGAAGAGGACTTCGCCGGCAGAGACATCGCGCGCGCTTCCAGCGCTTTGGCGAATGAACTCAGCACTCTCGATCAGACCACCAGCGAATACGCCACCTGGGATTTGACTTACGAATACGCCCGCGGCCAGCGGCCCAGTTACATCAAAACTGAATTCCCCGCCCCCACCTTTCAAGAGCTGAAAATCAGCTTCGTCGTCATCTTCGATGCCCATGGGCGCAAACTCTTCGCCAAGGGCTTCGACTTGACCCACGGTGGCGAAATGCCCGTTCCGGCGGGCCTGGATGATCATCTGAAACCCGGATCGCTACTCCTCAACCTGGAAGATGCGCACAGCAAGGTGGCCGGAGTTCTCGATCTTCCCGGCGGACCTGCTCTGGTGGAGTCACGGCCGATTCTCGCGAGCGACGCCTCCGGTCCGAGCGCCGGAACCATGATCATGGGTCACCTCCTCGACGCCGCTGAAATCCAGCACCTGGGCGACCTTACCCTCATGCCCGTCGAAGCCCAGACGCTTTCTTCAGCCACGCTGAGCCCTGATTTCCGCGCGGCAGCCGCCGCTATTTCCAGGGGCGCCCCGAACTTCATCAGCCCGCTCGACAGCCAATCGCTCGCCGCCTACCAGGAATTACCGGACATCTATGGCCGGCCCGCGTTGCTCATCCGCGTCCTCTTGCCTAGAACCATCTATCAGCAGGGTCAAACCAGCCTGGTCCAG
>DATFZR010000334.1:0-2492 GCA_035314265.1 Candidatus Acidiferrales bacterium | reverse complement strand
CCCGCCCTTGCCCTGCCGTCCCTCGAAGTTCCTGTTCGACGTGCTCGCGCACCGCTCCCCGCTGGGCAGTTTGTCGTCATTCATTCCAATGCACATGCTGCACCCGGCGTCGCGCCACTCGAATCCCGCGTCGCGAAAGATTTTATCCAGCCCCTCCGCCTCGCCCTGCGCCCGCACGCGCCGCGACCCGGGAACCACCAGCGCCTGCTTCAGCGTCGCCGCCACATGTTTTCCCGCCACCAGTTGCGCGGCCATGCGCAGGTCCTCAATCCGTGAATTCGTGCACGACCCGATGAACACGCGGTCCAGCGGAATATCCTCCATCCGCGTCCCCGGTTCGAGCGCCATGTAACGCAGCGCCATCTCCACGGCCTTCTGGTCGTTCGGGTCCGGGAAGCTCGCCGGATAGGGCACGCAGTCCGTCACGCTCGTCACCATCCCCGGATTCGTTCCCCAGGTCACCTGCGGAGCGATTTGCGCCGCGTCGAAGTCCGCCACGTGGTCAAACTTCGCCTCCGCGTCGCTGGTCATCTGCAGCCAGCCGTCCGCCGCGGCCTGAAATTCCTTGCCGCGCGGCGAAAAAGGTTTGCCCTCCAGATACGCCACCGTCGTCGCGTCCGCCGCCACCATTCCCGCGCGCGCCCCGCCCTCGATGGTCATGTTGCACAGCGTCATGCGCCCTTCCATGGAGAGCGCGCGGATCGCCTCGCCCGCATATTCAAAAACGTAGCCCGTCCCGCCGCCCACGCCGATCTTCCCGATGATGTGCAGGATGATGTCTTTCGCCAGCACGCCCGCCGCCAGCCGCCCATTCACCCGCAGCAGCATCGTCTTCGACGGAAACTGCTGCAGGCACTGCGTCGCCAGCACGTGCTCCACCTCGCTCGTGCCGATTCCAAACGCCAGCGCGCCAAACGCACCGTGCGTGGACGTGTGGCTGTCCCCGCACACGATCGTCTGCCCCGGCTGCGTGATCCCCAGCTCCGGCCCGATCACGTGGACGATTCCCTGATCGTTGCTGTTCATGTCGAACAGCAGCACGCCCGTCTCGCGGCAATTGTCGGTCAGCGCTTTGAATTGCGCGGCGACCCCCGCGTCCACGATGGGCAGTTCGCGGTTCTTCGTGGGTACCGAATGGTCCATCACCGCAAACGTCAGGTCCGGACGCCGCACCCTCCGGCCCGCCACCTTCAAGCCGGAAAACGCCTGCGGCGACGTTCCCTCATGCACCAGGTGCCTGTCGATATAGAGAAGTGCGGGTTGTCCTGCGGCTTTAAAGACGAGGTGCGACTCCCAGATTTTCTCGTACAGCGTGCGCGGATTCATCGGCGGCCCAGCATTGTAGCAATACCCCCAAGCTTCAAGCAATCCGTACCCGCGCCAAACACTTTCCCGCTGGCAGCCTCAAAGCTTCGCAACGAACGATCTCCATCAAAATACATTTCGGAACCTCTTTCCCTTTCGAGCCATCTAACCACATAGACGCTATCGCCAGCGGGAGTGATGCTCACGTGTCCAGGCCGCCCGCGTCTTATACAGGGGGCTACTGGGGCAGGTGCTATAATACGGCCCGCGCGCGCAATCGGTCGCCGGCGGCCAGGGAGAAAAAACCTTATGGGTAAGCAGATGGGCGAAATGTTCGGTTGGGCCATGCGGCGTAAAGTTCTCTTTTCCGTGTTAATCGTGGCCACTCTCGGTATCGGGGTGATTATCGGAAGCATCGGGAGCGGTCGCGTGGCCGCCATGCGCGCTCAAGGCGCAGCCCCGCTGGCCATTCCGAGCCCCGTGCAGCTTTCCGGCAGTTTTGCCGCTATCGTCAAGCAGGATTCTGGCGCAGTGGTGAATATCGCCACCACCCAGGTAATCGATCGTCACGCGCACCAGCGCCAGCATCCCGATGGCCAGGGCGGCCAGGGGCAGGGCAATGACCCCGGCGACTTCTTCGACCGCTTCTTCCAGTTTCCCGATCAGGGCCCCGTGGCTGAGCGCAGCCTCGGCTCCGGCGTTATCGTTGACGAAAAGGGCCTGATCCTCACCAACAATCACGTCATCAAGGACGCCACCAAGATCCAGGTCAAGCTCCCCGGCGACCCCACCGTCTACAACGCCAAGGTCGTCGGCGCGGATGAGGATACCGACCTCGCCGTCATCCGGATTGACGCCCAGAAGCATCTGCCCACCGCGCGCATGGGCAATTCAGACGCCGTGCAGGTCGGCGATTGGGTTCTCGCCTTCGGCAGCCCCTTCGGCCTCGAAGCCACCGTCACCGCCGGCATCATCAGCGCCAAAGACCGCGCCAACATTTCCCCCGGCCAGTTCCAGCGCTTCATTCAGACCGACGCAGCCATCAACCCCGGCAACTCCGGAGGCCCGCTGGTGAACCTGGCCGGCGAAGTAATCGGCATCAACACCGCCATCTACACCTCCAGCCGCGGTTATGAGGGCGTGGGCTTTGCGCTCCCCTCCAACATGGCCATCAACATCTACAACCA
>DATFZR010000333.1:0-3206 GCA_035314265.1 Candidatus Acidiferrales bacterium | reverse complement strand
CTTCGCGTCGTAGCCGTACTTGCAGTCGTTCAGCACGGAGAGGCCATGGCTCGAATCGGACAGGTCGGCCCAGCGCAGCGCCGGCACTTCGAACTGGGCCTTCTCCTCGGGCGTGCGGCGTGTGGTGGGCCGCGCGATGCTCCCGAACGGAATCTCGTAGCTCGCCGTATCCGCCTGCACGGCCACGGGAAACGCCACTTTCAGCAGGATATGCTTTTCATGCCAGTCCGCCGTCATGGTCACGTCCACGCGGCGCATGTGGGGGTACATCGTGATGTCCTGCGTAAGCGTGGACTTCTGGAAGTGTTTTCGCACGCGGAGGATGGCGCGCAACGGGCCATGCTCCACCAGCTCCACTCCGTCCGCCTCGTCCAGATGCCAGAAATGATTCTCAAAATCCGCGTCAATGTTCCACGCGTCCCACGCCTTCGGCTTGTCCACAAAGGTCTGCAGTTCATTGCCACATGCGCCGGGAGCGATCGCCTCCCACTGGCTCTCTTTGTCCCACAGGCTGGTAATGCAGCCGGTTTTGGCGTCCACGCGCACGCGCACGAATTCGTTTTCCAGGAAGTCGGGCCCCGCCTTCAGCCCCGACGGCACGGCAGCCGGCTTTGCCGCAGCCAGCACGCGGAACGTTTTGTACCCCAGCGACGGCACATCTTGCGCAACGAACCGGACGCGAACCCGCGTTCCCTGGCTGAAGATTTTCTGCGCAATGACTGCGCGGCCGGCCGCGTCACGCACTTCCACCTCTGCCGCTGGAGCGGCCAACTGCACATCAGCCATCACCACGTCCGTGCGCTTCCACGCCAGGGGATTGAACACCAGCACGGCCGCGCCGTTTCCCTGCGTATCCACCTGCGCCGCGATCACTTCGAGGGCGTGCTCCAGGTGTTCCTGTCCGATGCGGCGCACCTCGGCGTAATCGCGCCCGGCATCCTTATAGAGCACCGGAATCCCGGAGCCCGCCGCGATGTCGTGGAACTGGTTGAAAAGCACTTTCTTCCACGCGACCCGCAGGTCGTCCCCGGGGTAGGCGCTCCGGTCCAACGCCGCGAGGGATCCGAATTTCTCCGCGGTCAGCAGCAGCTCTTCGCTCCAGCGATTTCCCTTCTTCGTCTCCGCCTGCGTGGTAAAGACGCCGCGGTGAAACTGGAAATAGAGTTCACTCTTCCACACGGGAAGATTGAGCGACGGAGCCTGCTTCGCCAGCGCATCGAACCATGGCTGCGCCGCACCCATTTCCAGCCGCGGGTACACGGCATCCTTCTGCCACCGCTCGGCCGTCTCCAGCATCTCGCGCGTGGGCCCGCCGCCGTGGTCGCCCACGCCAAACAGGTACAGCATGTCCGGATAATTCATCGCGGGCGCGTACGCGGCCAGGTCTTCCGCCATGCGCACGGGATCGATGGGATTCGCGTAATCGTGCGGAAAATACGTGAGCACGCGGCTTCCATCCGGCGATTCCCACCAGAACAGCTTGTACGGAGGTTTCGTCGTGTCGTTCCACTGCATCTTCTGCGTCACAAAAAAGTCCACGCCCGATTTCTTGTAAATCTGCGGGAGCTGCCAGTTGTAGCCGAAGGAATCCGGATTCCAGCCCGTCCGCACGTCCACGCCGAATTTCTCCTTGAAGTAGCGTTTGCCCAGAAGTAGTTGCCGCACCAGCGATTCGCCGTCCGGCATGTTCAGGTCCGGCTCTACCCACATGCCGCCCACGATTTCCCAGCGGCCTTCTTTCACGCGCTGCCGGATCTCCTCAAACAGCGCCGGATATTTTTCCTCCATCCACTCATACGCCGCCGCGCTCGAATGCGTGTACGTAAGGCCGGGAAACTCCCGCATCAACTGCAGCGCGCTCGACCACGTGTGCTCCACCACCATGGTCGTCTCGCTCACCGGCCACAGCCAGCCCATGTCGATGTGCGCGTTGCCCGAGGCGTGGATCGTGTAGCCCTGCATCCACTGGCGCAGCGGCTCGAGCGCCGCCCGCGACGCCGTCAGCGACCGGTCAAAGCCCGCCTGGTCGCCGCCCTCCAGCGCCTTCCAGTCCACCGCGGCAATCGCCGCGTTCAATTGCCGGGCGCGCTCCGCGTCGTTGGGCGCAAGACCGTGGATCATCGCCTCGGAAACGCGGAATTCCCCGGCCAGCATCCCCGGGTCCGGGCGCCCCGGCGGCAGATCCACCAGGATTTTTGCCCCGCGAAACGTCCAGTTCCATTGCACCCATGTGGCGTGCACGGCGAACACCAGCGTCTCGCCCGGCACGGCATGTTCCGCCAGCAGGATCGCGTCGCCCTCTTCCCCCTCCGCCAGCGCCACGCCGTTCAAGAAGCAGCGCACGGTGTCGGCATTCCATGCCGTCAAATCCATCCGCAGGCGCGCGCCGCGTATCTCGTAGCCATTCACCTGTTTCGGGATTTCCAGCCGCATGCGCAGCCAGGCGGAGTGGCCGGAAAAAGCCGTGCCGGATGTCCACACGGGCCACGCGGAATCGTCGAAGCTGGTCGAAGCGGTCTGCGCATCGTCTCCGCCGGAGTAGCGTATCTGCGCCACGTCGTAACGCACCAGGTGTTCGAGTTTCTCCGCCGCTTTTCGCGCGGGCGACGGCGGTTCGTCCGCTGCCGACGCCCGGAGCCGCGGGAACACGACGGCTGCAACCAACACGAGCGACAAAGCAATTCGCGAGACTTTGTGCATGCGTCCCCCTACAAGAGCCGGCCGGCCGCCGAGAGAACAAAGACGGCCAGCACCAGAATCGCCACGCCGCCGCTCATGATGAGCAGAGGCTTGCGCCCGGCGCCCTTCCATTCCCCGGTGGCCACACCCCAGGCGCTGGCGGTAATCACGATCAGAGACATGAACAGGGGCCAGCCCAGTGTCGTGCCCAGTTCGCCCAGTTCCACCGTAGCGACGCCGTAGAGGACCGTGCTCGCGAACCAGAAAAACGCCATCAGCGCCGCAAGCACCCAACAGATGGTCGAGCCTGCCGCCTGGAACTTCACGCCAGTATGGTTTTTCTTCAGCAGGTAGAGGCAATACAGGAGGTTGGGCACACCGCCCGCGCACATGAACGGAAGCCAGACTTCATTGGGCGCCGAGAGAGGCGCGGCGCCTGCCTGGCTTGCCGCGAGAGCCAGCGGTTTGCCGAACGTGAGACCAAAATTCACCAGCGCGGAACCCAGGCCGCTGATGAGACAGAAGAT
>DATFZR010000332.1:0-6509 GCA_035314265.1 Candidatus Acidiferrales bacterium | reverse complement strand
GGCGAAGTGGTGATCTATCGCGCGCGCGGCGCCAAGGCCGCGGAGGCGCTCGGCGCCGTGGCCGCGCTCGTTCGCTCAGCCGGCAGCGCGGACTTCCGCCTGCCCCACACCGGCGCCATGCAGACGGCGGGCATCCCCGGCGCCGCGGTAACCGCGGAAGATGCTGAATTGATGGCTGACCTGGCCAGCCAGGGCCGCGTGCGCATGCACCTCGTCCTCACCTGCCAGACGCTCCCCGACGTGGTGAGCGCCAACATGATCGCAGACCTGAAGGGCCGCGAGCATCCCGAGCAGGTGGTCGTCGTCTCCGGTCATCTCGACTCCTGGGACCTGGGCACCGGCGCGATTGACGACGGCGCCGGAGTGGCCATCGCCATGGCCACAGCGGCCGTCTTCAAACAACTCGGCATCCAACCGCGGCGCACCCTCCGCGTAATCGCCTGGATGGACGAAGAGCATTTCCAGAGCGGCAGCGGCGCCTACGGCCGCGAGCACGCCGCGGAATTCGCAAACCACATGGGAGCCATCGAAAGCGATTTCGGCGCGGGGCATCCGCTGGGCTTCGACGTCCGCGCAAACGCGAAAGCGCTCGCGATGCTCGAGGCCGTGCAAGACGTGCTTCGTGCCACGGGCGCGCCGCTTCTGCGTTCCGTCGAGTTCAGCCCCGGTGCGGATATCGCTCCGCTGGCGATTGCCGGTGTGCCCTCGTTCGGGCCGATTCAGGATGGACGCACCTACTTCGACTATCACCACACCGCCGCCGACACGTTCGACAAAATAGACCCGCGGAATCTGGCGGAAAACGTGGCGGCGATTTCCGTACTCGCGCTGGCGCTTACGGAGATGGAAGAGCCGCTGCCGCGTTGAAGCGCAACGCGCTGGGCGGTTGGACCTTCGGGCGGTGAAAGTCGGCAGGAAAGCTGGACAGGCGGAAAGCCTGTCCTACGGGAGCGTCCCCACCAGCACTTCGGGGCCCGTGGGAGCGGCCACGCCGCCCACGGGTTCGATGGTTACGGCAAAGGCTTTAGGGCTTCCCGGCATCGAAGAAGACGGCATCATCATCGTGGCATTGCCGCGCGCGTCCGGAGCAAACACGCCTGCGCTCGAAGGAACGCCTTCCGACGGCATATACCACAACTGATACGATTTCCCTTCGTCAAGTGGCGGCAGATTCGAAGCGAAGAAGAGCAGCCCCTTCTTCGGGTGATAGAACACGCGGCCTTCCGGCAGCGGCTTTATCGTGCCGCTCATCAGCCGCACACGCACCGTGCCCGTGGAATGCAACAGGTCCAGCACGCCGCGCGTCCGCGCGAGCTCCTGTTCCCTTTCGCCCACCAGCATCTGCAGGCTGGTCAGTTCGTGCGCCACGCGCCTGTTCTCCACGCCCGTATGAATCGCCACGGTCAGCAGCAGGGTAGCCACCAGGGCCCAGCCCAGATTCGCCCACTTCCAGAAGTTAAGACGTTCGCGCATACCACCCGTCGCGCCCGGAGCCAGATGCAGCGCAGTCACTACACGGCCCGCCGGCTTGCGTTCGGCGCGCAGGCGCTCCAGCAACTGCCCGCGCACGTGCGCGGAGGGCTCGGCCGCCGGAACAGATAGCGCCAGCAGCGCCGCCACGGAGCGCGACTCCTCGTAGCGCGTGCGGCAATCCTCGCAGCTCTCCAGATGCGCGCGAAGTGGCGCGCAGTCTTCGTCGCCGAGCAGGCCAAGCGCCAGCAGGTCAACGTCTTCAGCGAATTGGATGTGCTCCTTCACGTTCAAGCCCTTTCAAGCCCTTCAAGCCCTTCAAGCTTGTGCCCCGCGCCCAGACGGCACCAGGTCCGCCAGTTCCTTCCGCAGTCCCGCGATGGCCGCGCGCAGCCGGCTCTTGATCGTTCCCAGCGGATCGCCCGTGCGCTGCGCCAGCTCGCTGTGCGTCAAGCCCTCAAAGAAAGCCAGCTCCATGAGCGTGCGCTGCGATTCCGGCATGCGCGTCATCGCCGCACGAATCCGCTCGAGAATGCGGCCGCGGTAGACCTGCTCCTCGAGGTCAAAGGGCAGCACGATCTCCGCCTCTGCCACCGGCGCTTCCTGCATCTGCGAGCGCCGGCGCAGGCAGTCAATCGCGCGATGCCGCGCCGTCACCGCCAGCCACGCCGGCAACGAGCCGCGCCCGGGATCGAACCGCGCCGCCACGTTCCACAGACGGTGAAAAATGTCCTGCAAGACTTCCTCTGCCGCCGCGGTGTCGCGCAGCACACGCAGGGCAACCGCATACACCAGGTTGCCGTAGCGGTCGTACAACTCCGCGAGTGCTGTTTCGTCGCGCTCCACGATTCTCAACACCAGGACGTGGTCCGGCTCACCAATTTGCTCTTCGCGACCGCCCGCAACTCTTCCCACGATCTTCATAGTATGTACGGAGAGAACACGAAGTTGGATGGCCTGTCGGGCAGATTAGATACGCGCGGCGGAGCGGGCGCTCGCTCCCCAACCGTGTGATTCCTGCGCCCGTTTTCCGCCCAGGCTCGTCTATTATCGGAGGACCAGCCAGACGGCCCGCCAGACGGCTCGCCAGTCGGCCCGCCGGAACCACCCTCGGCCGCCGGGAGGAAGATCGCACCGATGCGCTCGCAAACCTTTATTCTCGCCATGGTCGTTGCAGCAGCTTCCGCCGTGATTGCCGTTGCAGGCGCAAGCCGCGCCGCCTCATTGCCACGCCAGGCCCAGGCCCCGCCCGCAACTCCCGCAACTCCTGAAAAGAAAGCAGACCAGGCTCCTGCTGTTCCCAAGGAAAAGACCGCGGCCGAGGCATTTAAGAACATTCAGGTGCTCAAGGATATACCCGCGTCTCAATTGATGCCCGCAATGTTCATGATGTCGGCCTCGCTGGGCGTAGGCTGCGACTTCTGCCACGTAACCTCAGACACCGGCTCGTGGCCCATGGAGAAGGACGATAAGAAGCCGAAGCAGACCGCCCGTGAAATGGTGAAGATGCTCTACGGCATCAACGATGGCACCTTCGGCGGCAGGACCGACGTAAGCTGCGCCTCCTGCCATCAGGGCCACACCTCCACAACGCCCCTGCCCCCTATCGCGCCGCTGGGCGCGAAGCACGACGACGCAAAACCAGACGCCGCCAAAGACATGCCCACTGCAGACAGCCTGCTGGACCGCTACGTCGAAGCCCTGGGAGGAGCCGTCGCGCTCGATAAACTGAAGACCCGCGAATCCACCGGCACCTTCGTGGGAGAGTCCGGAAAGATTTATCCGGTAGACATGGTGCAGAAGGCCCCGGCCTCCTTCGTGATGACGCTCGGAGGCGACAGCATTCTTGCCGCCTCCGGCTACGACGGCGAATCCGCGTGGGAGCAGAGAGGTCCGCAGGCCTTCGTGCAAACCAGCATCATGGCGGGCAGGGTTTCGCGGCTGGGCGATTTCTGGGTAGGCGCCGAGGCCAAAAAGCTCTACCCGCGGCGCACCGTCACGGGCGTGGAAGAAGTGAATGGCGAAGAGGCCTACGTGGTGCGCGCGGGCGGACCCGGTGAGATCAGCGAGCGGCTCTATTTCAGCAAGGCCAGCGGCCTCCTCCTGCGCCGCGTAGTGCTCACCAAAACGCCCCTCGGCCGCATGCCCATGCAGGCCGACTACAGCGACTACCGCGAAGTGGACGGAGCCAAAGTACCGTTCACAATCGAGCGCCTCGAACTGAACTCGCGCTTCACCATCAAATTCACCGAAATCAAATTCAACGTCCCGGTAAACGACCAGGCGTTCGCAGTCCCCGTCGGCCCCCAGTAGCACAGGCACTTCTGCCTGTGCCCCGATCAACCGGCACGAAACAACCCACCAACCGAGGAGTAAAACGCTGCCGGCGCCGCCAAGCCCCGCTTGACAACCAGCCAGCGCCTTCGCAAACTACCTCCATGCTCAAGGACCTGCTGCGCAGCGTTTTCTTCGGCGATTTCTGGGATGGAATGAAGCTCACCTTCAGCTACCAGAACCCGAAAAAGATTTACACCGAGCAGTACCCTCTCGAGCGGCCCATGGTCGCCGAGCGCTACCGCGGCGCCCCCCGTTTGAACATCAATCCGGAGACCGGCGAAACGCTATGCATCTCCTGCAACCTCTGCGCACTGGCCTGCCCGGAAAATCTGATCGTGGTCGGCTGGCAGCGCGACGACGCCACGCGGCGTAAAGTGCTCACCCACTTCACCTACGACACTTCCCGCTGCATGTTCTGCGGCCTCTGTGAAGATGCCTGCCCCACAGACGCGCTCGAACTCACCCAGGACTTCGAAATGGCCAGCTATTCCCGCGAAGGCGCCATCTGGGACCGCAACCGCCTCGAACAAGGCCCCACCCCCGCCCACTACACAAGGTAGGACAGGCTTTCAGCCTGTCCCGCAGTTCCAGCATTTCGTCTCTGGCATGTCTCGTAGGGGCGGACCCATGTGCCCGCCCTCCAATCCGTTGTATCCGCCCTCCGCTAGGTTGTCCACAGTCCTATCCGTTGTGTCCGCCCTCGATGCATCCGCCCTCCCCCGTGAAACTCCGTGCCCCCCGTGTCCCTGGCCTCCGAAGCCGCTTCGGCTCAGGAGGCTCCGTTGTGAATCCCGCTCCCAACCTCACGGTAGCCGCCCCTCGCCAATGATATCCGCCAGAATCCACGCAGCTCCGGCAATCGCAAACGTCTCCACGCTTTCGCTCCAATTCGTATGACTGTGGGGAGCCGAAACAACCAAAGGTACCCACACGAGCAGCCCAAAGATCACAATCATTACGGTCAGCAGGCGAGTCGCGAGAAGCGCCATTCGATTCGTAAGAAGAGCCACAGCCGCGAGTGCGAACAAAACAGTCGTCGTTTCCGCCCAAAACGTCTGGCTGGGCGGAAGCCACTTCGGAACAAGACTTGCCGTAGCGCCCAGATAAATCGCCTGTTCGAGAGTAAAGGAAGCCACACAGATGCCGAACAGAATGCGGCCGGTCCGGTTGAGCGTTTCCCGCGGCCATGCCGGCGACAAGCGCGCATAAGCGATCCCCGCTCCGGTCACCAGGGAGAACTGCTCGAAAAAGTTGCCCCAGCTATTGTAGATCCGCGGTGCGGCGACGATTCCCGGCACGCAAAGTGCGACGTAGACAAGATAAGCCGCACCAACAAGGGCCGCGCCCGTTTTCGCGGTCCGGCGGACCTGCATCGCAGCGCCGCCCAGGATCTGGGCAACGGTCGCGGCGAACACAAGGTAGCGCAGTTGATGCCAGCCGTTGTAGGAGTGCCAGACCAGCGTGACGAGGCCAAACGCCAAAGCCGCCACTCCAAACACATGTCGGCCGAGGTCCGAACGAGACCCCGAACGAGATATTGATGCCGTCATTTTTTCAATCCAGTTCACGCAGGTGTCTCACGACGCGGGAGAGCCCATCGCCGGTAACCTTCATTTGAGCAAACGGCGGTCGCAAAGGATGCCCCGAGCCTTATGTAGTTCTGCACGGGAAAGATAGTGGACGTGGCCGGGATCGAACCGGCAACCCCCTGCTTACAAAGCTGCTCCAAGAAGCACACCCAGGCGACGTCAAGCGAACGCTCAGCCTGATCGCGCGCCCTCCCTCCTCCCACCGGTCACGAATCACTAGTCACGCATCACTTTCTCCTTGACATATGGATAATCAGAGAGTACAATGAGAATAGGATGAATGACGATGCACCTCTGTAGACCAATCCGTGGACCCAGGCTCTCCCTAACCTCCTTTGGAATGTGCAGATCCACGCGGCCATCCTCTAACTCCCGCAGTTTCTGCACATACAAAATCACCTCGCATCTACACATTCCACAGCTACTTAAAGTCCCGCAATTTCAATCCCTTGCGCCGAAATCGCTCTTAACTCCTTTCGTTTGTGCAGATGGACGAAACCGGGGGGGGAGGGGGCCCTCGCAGTGACGCATCCCGCCTCGATACAAATCCCCCCTACAGGAAACCCCTATGTTTTCAGTCGTTTACACACTCCCAATTTCCAAGCCCTTTATTTCCAGCGGATTACGCACTCCGGGGGGTAGGGAGGGGGTCCCCATCGCCACAGACTCGCATGCCCGCCAACAGACGATCACCCGCGAGTCTGTCTTCCGCACCCCTGCGGCAAACATTTCTCAGCTCTCGGATGCCCTCACCCTTCTTAGACGACTACCGGCGGTAGCCCTGATAGAATCCCACCCCGGGCCGGTGCAACACCGGCGAGTCGGAATGGAACTTCGGAAAGATCCAATCACGCGCAGTTGGGTGGTGGTGGGCCAGGCGGATGAAGTCCCGCTGCCCGTGGGCCCCTGCTCCTTATGTCCCGCCACGGAAGCAGGCCAGACCCTGCTGGCGCTGCCCGCCAGCGGGCCCTGGCGCGTGCGTGTGACGCCGAATCCCGCGCCGCTCTACCGCATTGAAGGCGAAGTGGGCCGCGCCGCCGAAGGCATTTACGACAAGATGCGCTCCGTGGGGGCCCACGAAATCGTGATTGAAACCCCGGACCACGACCGCCG
>DATFZR010000331.1:0-6074 GCA_035314265.1 Candidatus Acidiferrales bacterium | reverse complement strand
GCAACACCGGCCCGCCAAGGAGAAGCAAGAGAGAGAAAGTCTTCTTAGCTTGGGAGACGGCGCCTGAAAGCCAACAGGCTGAACAACCCGCTGCCCATGAGCATCAAGCTGCCGGGTTCAGGGACTTGGCCGATATACTCCTGGGGCACGCCATCCTGTGCCGGCCAGCCGCTCACCGGTGAGTAGATAACCAGGTTCGAGTAGTTGCTTGCCATTCCGGGGTTCGCGATTGCTGCCGCCACCCAGCCGTTGATGCCGTTCAGATCGTTGGGGGTGCCGTAGGGGTCGCAATTGGAAACGCCGGTGCCGCATGAACCCGCGTCGAAAATATCCCAGATGGCCCACTGAATATCAGCCACGGTGCCGGGATTGGAAAGGTTGGCGAACATCGCTTCCGCAAGGTAACCGACTTCCAGGTACTTCGTCTGGTTGGCGCTGCCAAACAACGTGCCGCTCAGGTTCGAGAAGCTCGTGGTCTGGGCGTTCCAAGTCTCGGGCGGAAAGACGTCGTTTGCAAAGGTGTCGCAAATCAGCTGCAGCGATTGGCCGCCCGATGTGAAGTTGTAGGGGCCAACGTACACGCCGCCAGACGTATTGGAGCCACCGTCGGTAATCGTCAACGAGACGGTGTCGGCCGAGGCAGTCGCGGCTACAGCCAGCAACAGCAGGGTCAGGGTAATGGCTCGTACAGTCAGTCTCATCTATCCTCTATCCTCGCAAGTGTCCATTTCCCTCAGGCACATATGCAGAGCACGTCCAGGCCCACACCCCCAGCCATGACCGGATGCTGAAAACACACGACTTAACCGGGACGCCCAGGCCGGAGCTTCCATGGACAGGGAAAGTGATGTCCTCAGGCAGGAAAGCAATTTCACATCCCGCCGGGGAGGCCGGAGCAGGCCGTTTGCCCTCTGCGCACGGCCGTAACCCTTCCACTACGTGGCACTACGGCTACGCGGCGCTACGCGACCGCGTGGCGCTACGAATGATCTGCAGCCAACCTGGGGTGGAGATTGTGGAAGCCTGTGGCCTCCTGATACGCGCGCGCGAAGGCCAGCAACTTCCCTTCGCCATAGAGATCGCCGAGGAAGGTGAGGCTCACGGGCGTGCCCGGGCCGCCGATGTTGCGGTTCATGTCGCCTTCAGGCGGCTTCGGCGCATCCTCGCCGCGCAGCCCATTCGGCAGGATGAGCGCAGGCTGCCCGGTGAGGTTGGTCACCACAAGCTGCGTGCTTGAAGTCGGCGCCACGATCACATCGAAACCGCTGAACGCTTTGCCCACCGCCTCCATCGCCAGCATGCGCGCGCGATTTGCCTGGATGTATTCCACGGCGGGATAAAACCGCGCGACACGAAATTCGTTCGGCCAGTCGTCGGCGTCCTGTTCGTTGAGAAGTTTGTCGCGGCCGGAGCGCGTCAGCTCGTCGAAAGCGGCCGCGGCTTCGGCCACCAGCAACGGCTCCATGGCGCTGTAGGGAAATTCGGGAAGCTCCACGGGAACAAGCTTCACGCCCATGCCGCGAAGTTTTTCGAGCGCGGCTTCGTCGTAGCGGCGGTCGTAGGCGCGGCGGGCCTGGGCGGCGGCGCGGCGCGCTCTCTCGTCTTCGCGCTTCTTCTGCTCTTCTTTCGTCGCAGATGCCTGGTCTTTTGATGGCTCGGCGGCGGGCGGCTTTTTCTCGAACTCAGCCTTCAGGTAACCCACGCGCAGGGCGCGCCAGTCGAGCTGCGCGTCCCACTCGAAGCCCACATCGCGCACCGTGCGATCCTGGCCATCCGGCCCGTGGATGGCGTCGAGCACGATGGCGCAATCCTCCACCGAGCGGCAGATGGGCCCGAGTTTGTCCATGCTCCAGGTGAGCGCCATCGCGCCGGTCCGCGGCACGCGGCCGAATGTGGGCCGCAAGCCTGTCACGCCGCACCGCGTGGAAGGCGAGGAAATCGATCCAAGCGTTTCAGAGCCGATGCCAAACGCGATGCAGCCCGCAGCCGTGGCCGAGGCGGATCCCGCGGACGACCCGCTCGAACCCTGCGCGGGATTCCACGGATTCCGCGTGCGGCCGCCGAACCATATGTCGCCTTGCGCGAGCGCGCCCAGCGTCAGCTTCGCGATCAGCACGGCGCCGGCGCGGTCCAGCCGCTTCACCACCTCCGCGTCTTCATCGAACGTCTGCTTCTCAAAGCCGCGCGCGCCCCACGTGGTGGGATAGCCTTTCACGGCCAGCAGATCCTTCGCTCCCCACGGCAGCCCGTGCAGCGGCCCGCGATATTTTCCAGCCGCGATCTCCCGATCCGCTTCTTTCGCCTGTGCCCGGGCGCGGTCTTCCGTGAGGGTAATCACGAAATAAAGCGTCGGATCGTAGCGCTTCAGCCGCTCGAGATACATCTCCGTGAGGGCCGCTGAAGAGACCCGGCGCGAGCGCACCAGTTCCGCCAGCTCGCGCGCGGAGAGGAAAGCCACGTCCTCCAGATTCTTCGGCGCTGCGCCCGTATGCACGGCCGGCGCCGCAGAAAGGCGCATGGGCCCGCCGGCGACAGAGAATTTGCGGCCTGCCGGCACGGGATCAAAGACAAGCGCCGGCGACACGGAATTGGGGATCGCCAGTTTGTGAATGGCCTCGTAGCCCTCCATCTGGTCGTTCAGGCCGTCGAGCAGCATCTGCTTCTGGTCTTCCGCGATGGCCACGCCGGCGATGCGCGCGGCCGCATCAATCAGTTCCGGCGTGATCTTTGGTTTCTCCGCGGCCAGGCCCAGAAGAACGCCTGGAAGCAGCGTTGAGCCGAGTCCGGCGCCAGAGCAGGCGGCCAGAAACGTGCGGCGATCCAGCATGGGTAATTTCCTCCGCGGTGTTTATATCCTGCGGGGGCGGCGAGGGCTAGTGCTCGGTAAAAAGCACGGCGTCGCTCGTAAACGAGCCGCGCGAGAGCGCCAGCAGCTTGCCGTCCACAGACCACGCAAAACTAAAAATGATCCCGTCGGGAAAATGCGTGAGCTGCTTCGGTTTGCCGCCATCCAGGGGCTGCATCCACAGGCTGGTGGCGCCGGAATGAAGCTCCATGTACACGATCGCGCGCCCATTCGGCGTCCAGCGGACGTTGGGGATTGCGAACGCCGAGGGAGAAACCTCAAACGATTTTTCGATCGGCCCGCCGCCCGCGGAGACGATGCACATCCGTGCGCCGGCCGATGCGGTGCCGCCCTCCGCGGTGGGATGGTACAGAAAGGCCACGTGCTTTCCATCGGGCGAAATCTTCGGGAAGTGCGCCTCGCCCTCGAACAGCGTCCGCACCTGCCCGCTCTCGCGCTCCATGCGAACCAGCCTGCCCGTCGAGAAAATGTCCACGGGAGCGCCCTTGGGCGCCGCGAGGCCCGCGAACCACGAGCCGTCCGGCGCGCAATCCGGATCGAAGAATTGCTCCGCGGCGTTCGATTCCTGTACGACCTTCGCGTCCCCGAGCCCCAGGCTCCAAAGCTGGAACCCGCCGGATGCGTCCGACGAGAAGTAGGCGCGCCCCGTTCCGCGGCACGCTGTCGGCCACACGTGATATTTCGAATCGCTGGTCAACTGGCGCGGCGCCCCGCCCTCGGCGTCCGTGATCCACAGTTGCCAGGCGCCGCTCGAGTTCGAGGCGTAGACGATCTTGCCGTCTTCCGTCCAGGCCATCCCGCGGTCGCCATCGGAACGCCCCGAGGTGATTTGCCGCGCGGATTTGTCTTCGCCTTTGGGCGCGATCCACAGATTCGTGATCTGGTCGTCCTGCACGCCCACCAGCGTCTTGCCGTCGCCGGCGATGCTCAGGCTGTAGCTGTGGCTCGCGAGGTCGTTGGTCATCTGCCGCGCCGCGCCGGCGGGAAAGGAAACGAACCAGATCTGCGCGGGATTCCCGGTCTGTCCTTGCGCATTTACCAGCAGACCCTTGCCGTCCGGCAGCCAGGTGAGGCCGCCTGAAGCCGCGCGCCACCGCGTGGTGCCGAGCGGCTCGGGCTTGTTTCCATCAATGCGTCCCCCGCCCACGCGCAGCGTCGAAACGCCGGCATACATCCCGGAGTCGTCCGGATGGGAATCAACAAATGCCAGCGTCTGTCCATCCGGCGACCAGGCAAAGTCGTCGGAGCCGGAGCTATCCACATTGGGCAGGAGAGCGAGAGGAGGTCCCATCTGTTCGCCGATCAGGGCCGAGAAAAGCTGGGGCTTCGTTTCACCGGGTGGGACTGCCAGATAACCGATTTTCCTTCCGTCGAAGGAAAGTCCCACGTCTGACGCGATGCCTGAGGCCACCTGCCGCGGCACGCCTCCCAGGGAGGGAATCTGGTAGTAGATACGGCTTCTCGCCGGGCCCGAAGCGCTCTGCAGGTAGTAAAGGAACGACCCGTCGGGCGAGAACGCCAGCGACCGCAAATCCCCGCTTTGCGCGGGCAGCAACTCCACCGTGCTGCCCGTCGAGATTTGACGCATCACGATGCTTTCCTTCAGCGACCCGTTGGCGGTGACGTACGCCACGTATTTTCCGTCGCGCGAAATGGCCGCGCCGAAGATGTTGCCGGCCGTCGTAAGGCGGTTGACGCCGAGTGAAGGAAACGGCGATGCGGGCATGGAGACGAGGCCAGGGGCGGGCGCAGTCGCGTGATCCGTCTTCAATATGCGGTAAGCGAGAAGCGAAGCCATCCCAAGAACGAACACTCGCATGATCACTTTCCAGGTCAGCAATCGTCTCCACAGGCCGGCTTCAGCCGGCGGAGGCAGGAAAGCGGGCGCGGGCACGCTTGCCGGCCGCGTGCGGGAAGTCGCGGAGCCCGACGCGCCCGACACAGCCGACACAGCCGACACAGCCGATGAATCCGCGGCGACAGGCATGCCCGTCGCGGAGCCGCGGCCGGAATCCAGGTCGCGCTTCAGCCGCTTCAGGTCTGCGCGCAGCTCTCCCGCGGACTGGTAGCGCATCTCGCGGTCCTTCTCCAGCGTCTTCCCGATGATTTCTTCGAGCTTCGGCGGCAGTGCCGGGTTCAATTCCCGCGCGGGAGCGGGCGTGCGTTCGAGGATCGCGTGGAAAATAACTGCCGGAGTTTTCCCCGCAAACGCGCGCTGGCCCGTGGCCATTTCATAGAGCACGGAGCCCAGGCTGAAGATGTCCGAACGCGCGTCCAGCTCCTCGCCGCGCGCCTGCTCCGGCGACATGTAGGAGACCGTGCCCATGGCTACGCCGGGGCTTGTAAGCAGCGCGTCCACGGTGGGCCCGGCAGACATCTGGCCCCCGTCGGGCGCGACCGCCACTTTTGCCAGGCCGAAGTCGAGCACCTTCACCTGCCCGCGCGCGTTGACGAACAGGTTTCCCGGCTTTACGTCGCGGTGCACGATGCCCTTCGCGTGCGCCGCGTCCAGCGCGTCTGCGATCTGGATGGCCCAGTCCACCAGCGTGCCGATGTCGATGGACCGCCCTTGCAGCTTTTCGTCGAGCGCATGCCCTTCGAGCAGTTCCATCACCAGGTACGGACGCCCCTCGAACGTGCCCACGTCGTAGACCGTAGCGATGTTGGGATGATTCAGGGCGGAGGCCGCCCGCGCCTCTCGTTCAAATCGTTCGAGCGCCTGCGGGTGCCGCGCCATCTCCTCCGACAGAAATTTCAGCGCTACGCGCCGGCCCAGCCGCGTGTCTTCCGCGGAATACACCACGCCCATGCCGCCCCCGCCCAGTTTGGCGATCACTCGGTAGTTGCCGATGGTTTGCCCGATGATTTCCGTCATGGCGTGGTCGTTGGCCGGCGCGAGCCATGTTAGGGAGCGAAATAGAGCAAGTCAACGCACCGCGGGGTGGCTCCGCGAGGGGGGAAAACCGCCGTGCACAGCTAGGGCCGATGCTCGGTGCTCGAACTCTGCGACAATCTTGACGGGACTTGGCGCAGGCGCCAAATCCGTTGCGTCAAGTCCAGGCGAAGCGTACGATGCACTCAATCCAGCTCGGAAGTGCCCCTTAGATGCAGCATCGTGGCGACCCCGCTTTCAAAGGGAGATCCCCCGAAGCCGAGAGCCAAAGGAGCAACCTGATGAGCCAATCAGAAAAAACATGTGGAGTGGCAA
>DATFZR010000330.1:0-4625 GCA_035314265.1 Candidatus Acidiferrales bacterium | reverse complement strand
TAGCGATTGAAGAAGGTGAAACCGGTCTCCGCCGTGTCCGGCACATACACGTAGGCCAGCGTGCCGCCGCTGAGGGAGTCCACCTTTTTCCGGTTGGTTTCGATCCATTCGCGCTGGCGCAGCGAGCGCTCGCTGGCAATGGGCACGACGGTGACGCTGCGCGCACCTTTTCCGTCCGGATCGGGTCCCACCGAGAGCTGCACTGCTCTTCCCGCGCGCTCCAGGAAAAAGCTGTAGACTTCGTCGCTGCCGCGCACTTCGCGCCCGTCCACGGCCAGCAGGTATTCGCCCTCGTGCACGTTCACTCCCGGTTGCGTGAGGGGCGCGCGCAAACCGGGATTCCAGTTTTCGCCGAAATACACCTTGGCGAAGCGGTAGCGGCCGTGTTCGACCGTGTAGTCCGCTCCGAGCAGTCCCACGCTCACGGACTTCACTTCCGGCCGGTCACCGCCGGAGATGTAGATGTGCTGCGCGGTGATTTCGCCGAGCATGTCGGCGAAGATGTAGTTGAGATCTGCGCGGCTCATCACGTTGTCCACATAGGGTTGATACGCGGCGATCAACGCTTTCAAGTCTGCACCGTGCAGATTGGGATCGTAGAACCAGTCGCGTTCGATGCGGGTCATGTCGCGGAACATCTGCTGCCACTCCGCGCGCGGGTCCACGTAGACCTTCATGGCCTCGAGGTGCAGCGTCCCATCGGGCTTGCCCGGTTCGGCCGGCTTGCCCAGGGCGTCTACGGGCTTAATGGCCCAGGCGCCATGCGGCGGCTCGCCGCCAGCGCCCCCGGCTATGGGATCCGGCGCCGGCAACTGCTCATACAGCGCCTTCTCGCCGTTACCCGAAATGACGAAGGCGCCGATGTTTTCCAGAAGCTTTTCCGTCTTCCGGGCGCATGCGTCAAACCGGTGCACGATCTGGCCGCTTTGTCCGTCGTCGTTGACCACGGAGCCTTCGAGCAGGTAGAGCACGTGTGCCTTGCCGGCCAGCAGGCGGTTGTAGTTGCGGGCTGGCACGGGCAGCGCCAGGATGCGCTGGCCGATGTTCTCGAAGTCGATCTTCACTTCCGGAGCTTCCTTGGTTTCCTTTGCGTTCTTCTCGGGACTCTTTGCATCCTCTTTCCCGGGGGTTTGCTTCCCTTCGTTCTGGCCGGCCTTTACTTCGGCCTGGCCCTCCGGCTTGCAGTCGTCTGTCTGCGGGGCGGGCTTGGATGCATTCGCGGGCGAGGATTCTTCAGCGATCTTCTCTTCGTCGCTCTGGGGCGCCAGCGGCGATTTCAGGTCCTTCCGCAGGACGATCACATAAGCGCTGGCGGTTACGGGGATTTTGTACGCGCCCATGCTGGCGGCGAGCGCCGGGCCATCATCCGTGCTGGCGAAAAAGTAGAGGTACTTCCCGCTTCTATCGAAAGCCGGCGAGGCGGCATCGCTTAATCCGTCGGTGAGCTGGCGCGCCGTCTTATCTGCCATGCCGTACACGAACACCGCATGCAGCGAGCTATCGAGTTGGCGTGCGTAGGCGATCCAGCGGCTGTCTGGAGACCACACTGGATTGAACCCGGCGCCGTCATACGGGTTGGTGTCCACCAGGACCGGCTTTTCCGCCGCCAGGTCCACATACCAGAGGTTCAGGCGTTTGTCGCTGTAGGCAATTTTCTTGCTGTCGGGGGACCAGACGGGCGAATAGAAAAACGACGGGGGCGTGCCGAGACCGATCTTGCGGGTTTCGCCCATGCCGTCCTGGGCCCGCAGATGGAGGGCATATTCCCCGGACTCATCGGAAAAATAGGCGATCCATTTGCCGTCGGGCGACCAGGCCGGGTCGCGCTCCGCCGCACCGGGCGTGTTGGTGAGATTGCGGATGTCGCCGTGCTCGACCGGCACGGTGAGAATTTCGCCGCGCGCTTCAAACACGGCGCGCGCCCCGGTGGGAGAAACATCGGCGTTTTCAATGTACTCGGCGGCGTTGACGAAATGCGCCCGGACGGCAGGAAAATCGCCGGTGACGTGAATGCTGACCGCCTGCTGCTTTCCCGCAGCCGGGTCGAACAGGTGAATCGAGCCGAACTGTTCGTAGACGATGGCGTCCGGGCCCGCCGAAGCCGACTTGATGTCGATGCCGTTGCTGGGCAGCGCCTGGCTTACCTGCTTTGAGGCTGGATCGTAGATGTACAGGTTGACCGGCCCGTCGCGATCGGAAAGAAAATAAATCCGGCTGCCGATCCACATGGGGGAGGAGTCGTTTGAATCCTTGCGGGGCACTCTCTCGATGCTGGAATCGGAAAGCCGGGCGATCCAGACCGGCGAGGCCTTGCCGCCGCGATAGTGCTTGAGCCCGCGATGGGCCTGCCAGTTTTCCGAAAAATTCGTGTAGGGCACGTAGGCCAGGTACGAACTGTCGGGAGAGTACGAACCCTCGACGGCCATCGGCAGGGGGAGCATCTCCGGCAGGCCTCCGGAAACGCCCACGGTGTACAGCCGCATAAACCCCGCATAACTCTGGCGTGCGGAGCGGAACAGGATGCGCTGGCCATCGCGCGTCCAGCCCAGCACCTGGTCTGCCCCGGGATGGGAGGTGAGCCGTTTGGGGATGCCTCCCGCGGATGGGATGACGTACACATCCTCATTCCCGTCATATTCTCCGGTGAAGGCGATCATCGTGCCATCGGGAGAGAACATCGGGTCAATCTCAATGCCCACATCGCTGGTGAGGCGCCGCGCCTCACCCCCCGTGCGATCCACGATCCACAGGTCGCCGCCGTAGCTGAAGGCAATCTGCGTTTTGCTGACCGTGGGCTTTCGCAGGAGCGCGTATTGGCTGGGGGTCTGAGCGCCGGCATGGGGCGCGGCGAGGAACAAGAAGAGCGCCCCAAGCAAAACGGGAGCAAATTTGCGGCAGACAGACATGCGGAGCTTTCCTGGCATCAGAACCTCCAAAGGATTGACCCTAGGTTGGGAAAAACGAAGGGGAATAGAATCACTCTGCGCTCGCCACTACCGGTAGCAAACGGGAGTGTATCACAGG
Organism: Candidatus Acidiferrales bacterium; assembly: GCA_035314265.1. Classification (GTDB taxonomy): domain Bacteria; phylum Acidobacteriota; class Terriglobia; order Acidiferrales; family UBA7541; genus JOPF136. The sequence goes on along the minus strand of DATFZR010000330.1, from coordinate 1,601 downwards.
CGTTATCCCGCGGCGGCGTCGATAGAACGGATTCAAAAAATCACTCGTGGATTCGCTTTTCGGAATTGCCGCAGTGATTTCCCTTCGGTACCCTGCAACTAAGGAGTACCGCATCCATGAAAAAACTAAACTTGGCTCTTGCGCTCGCTTCCGGGCTGGTGGGCGGTGTAGCCTCCCGTTACATCGCGCCGCAGACCGTGGAAGCGCAATCGCCCGCGCCGCCGACTGCCGAGGTCCGCGCGCGGAGCTTTCTTCTGGTGAACGATAAGGGCGCGGTGGTGGGCAGATTGGCGGCCGAATCGGGCGGCAAGCCTGCCATTCGACTGTTCGATTCCACCGGCCGCGAGATCTGGAGTGCCGAAGCCCCCCGCGTCCACGCAGCCGCGGGCCGCTGACTTCGGACGGCGCCTCGACGCGATTGCCATCGGGATTGACGCTCGCCTCCCCGCCGCCGAGAGGAGGCGGGAGCATCCCTTCGTCAGGCTGCATCAAGACCTTCCCCTTGACCTAGAACTTCACCAGGATCGCAAACGTGGCGCGGTTCTCGTACTTGCGCAGGTCCGGGGTCCACAGCGAACCATTGGGGAGGAACACCGCAGAGCCCGGCGCGCCCTGATTGCCTCCCGGCGGGGTGATGCCCCCTGGTCCGGAGAAATAAGGGACGTTCGCGGCGCGGTGATTGAACTCCATCCGGAAGGTCACAAACTGACTGGGCATGTAGTCGAAGGTTCCGGAGACGTCCCAGGCCTTGAAGGGATCACCGGGATTCTCGGTGAAGTAGGGCGTGCCGGAAAACGCAGTGGCGCCGTTGATCGGCGGCAGGAGCACGAGGTAGCGGCCAGGGTTGTCTATGCCTCCGCCGCCCACCGTAAAGGCGTACAGGTCTTTGTGGAACCACACGCGGTCGTAGAACATGAAGCCCAGGAAGCTCTGCTTCTGCGCGCCGTTCTTGCCGCCGCCGAAGCAGGCCACACCGCTGCCGCTCTCGCAACCGGCATCAATTGTCACGGAGAGGGCCGCTTTGTCGATGAACTTATCGGGCGTGTCGTAATACTTCACCTCGATGCTGTCGTCGGTGTGCCAGCGGGTGCGCTCGGGCGCGCCCAGGGCGTCTCTACCCAAGCCGTAGTTATTGGAGACGATGGAAATGCTGCCGTTGGGACGCCACAGAACCTCCATACCCAGGCCGGGCCGCTTGTTGATCTGTCCGTAGGATTGCCAGCCGTTGATGAACCACGGCTCGATCTTCAGTTTGTTGGTGGGAAAGATCTGCATACGGATGCCATTGAAAAACCACGGCGTGTTCGAGGAAACATACGACGGTTGGTAGGACCAGTTGTCGTAGTTGTAGAAGCTGAACAGCCCGATGTAGGACAAGAAAATGCCCGCATCCACGTTGATGCCCTTGAGCACGTTGAAGTGATATCCGCCATAAGCCTCTGCCAGATAGCGGTAGGCGCCGTTCAGGTCCCACTGGCCGCGGTCAATGCTGGGGTCGTTGCGGGGCTGCGTGGAGGAGTACAGGCCGAACTGCGTGAGCAGGCGTCCGCGGACGTTGTCCACATGCAGGTCGCCGCCCACGCCCAGTTGCGTCAAAGTGA
>DATFZR010000329.1:0-7235 GCA_035314265.1 Candidatus Acidiferrales bacterium | reverse complement strand
CACCCTGCCAAAAGGCGATTCTCCGTACTCAACTCCGACGCTTGTAAGAGAAGCTCCGAAGCTGCTTGTCCGCGGATTGCCCCAGCGAGACTTGCTCGCCGTAACCGCCGCGCCCAATAATGCACGTACCTGTGGAGCGTTCAGAGGATCAAAATTAACAAGTTCCAGGGGATTCAGAGGACTCGAACCTACTCATTCAGGGGATTTCCGGGGCATAATAGAACCCGTTGCCGGGAGTTCCCGTTTTGCAGGGCGGCATGAGCGCAACGAATCGTCAGCTTTTTGCACAATTGGCGGTTATCGGCGTCTTGGTCGCTCTCAGTGCCTCATCACCTCGCGTTTCTGCACAGCAGCCCGCCGCCGGCAACATTGAATCTGAACAGATCGTGGCGCGCATGGTATCGCGCAATCAGGAACGCGCCCGTGCTCCGGACGTGGACGGCAATGGTCTAGGCTTGCCAGGGGACAGCTTCTGGTCTAGGATAGTGCTAGGCAATTGCTATGTTTGCCTAGGAGACTGCTATGGCTACACTATACGTGGAAAACGTGCCGAATGACGTTTACGAAGCGCTGCGCAAGCGCGCCAAGGGCAATCGCCGCTCGATCGCTGCCGAGGTGATCACCCTGCTGACCGCGATCGTGCCCACGGAAAAAGAGTTGGCGCGGCGCCGGGCGTTTGGGCGGAAGCTCGCACGCATTCGGGCGCAGCCATCTCCCGGGCCCGGTCCGTTTCCATCCACTGAAGAAATGCAACGTGAGGATCGCGGGCGTTGACCAGCTATGTGGTGGACGCCAGCGTCGCGGCCAAATGGCTTGTTCCGGCCGGGAGTGAGCCGCTCATTCCGCAAGCTCATCGCCTTCTGAACGACTACCTATCGGGAACAATCAGCGTTGTCGTTCCGGACCTGTTCTGGGCGGAACTGGGGAACATGCTCTGGAAAGCAGTGCGCCGGGGGCGGCTTACAAGGGTGGCTGCCGATCTGGGATTCGCTTCGATGAAAGAGCACCGGCTGGCGACCGTGCCTTCACTGCCTTTCCTGGATGCTGCCTTGGGCATGGCCATGGCTCACGATCGAGCAGTCTACGACTGCATCTACCTGGCGCTCGCTGCGCAGTCCAAACAGGAACTCATCACCGCGGATGAGCGCCTGGTGAACGCGATGGCGGCCCACGCGCCGGTGAAGTGGCTCGGCACCGTGTGAAAAGCGGCTGCTGAGGACCGGGCAGATCGTTTTCTGTGAGCGTGCCGTCGTATTTCAGGAAGTTGCCGGCCATCCAGTGATACTCGCCGGTGCCGGCCACATTGCCGATCTGGCGTTCGGGCTGCCAACGGCAGACTGGGCGGCCGCATCGCTGAAAGTGGCGAGAGCCAGTAGCGGTACGAGAAGCAGAGCGATGCGGGAGCGCGCTACAGTCTCGGATTCCGCGGAGAGTCTCAATCGGCTGCGGCTATGGCCTGGTTGCTGCGCACGCGGCTGCGGGCCAGACCGTGCTGGCGGGCGGCGGCGATGAACGCGGCAAACAGCGGGTGCGGCTTGAGCGGCGCAGACTTGAATTCGGGATGGAACTGGCAGCCGAGGAACCAGGGGTGGTTGGGGTCTTCGACGATTTCCACGTAGGTGCGATCCGGTGTGCGGCCGGTGATGCGGAATCCCGCGGCCACGAGGGTCTTTTCGTATTCCGGATTGAACTCGTAGCGGTGGCGATGCCGCTCGGAAATTTCCGTTGTGCCGTACGCTTTGGCGGCGAACGACCCCTCATCCAACACGCACGGCCAGGCGCCCAGGCGCATGGTGCCGCCCATTTCCTCCACGCCCAGCAGGTCGCGCAGTTTGAAGATCACGCGATGCGCCGCCTGGGGATCGAACTCGGTGGAGTCCGCGCCTGCGAGGTTCGCGCAATCGCGCGCGTATTCGATGGTGGCGCACTGCATGCCCAGGCAGATTCCGAAGAACGGCACTTTGTTCTCGCGCGCGTAGCGAATGGCTTGCACCATTCCGGAGATGCCGCGCTTGCCGAAGCCGCCGGGCACCAGGATGCCGTCCACGTGGGCCAGGCGCCGCGCGGCCGTTTCCGGCGAATCGATTTCTTCCGCTTCAATCCATTCGAGCACGGTGCGCAGCTTGTGGGCCACGCCGCCGTGCACCAGGGCCTCGCGCAGGCTCTTGTACGCGTCTTCAAGCTGGACGTATTTGCCCACCACTCCGATGCGCACTTCCCCTTCAGGATTGTGGATGCGCTCGAGAAAGCCGAGCCAGGGGCTGAGGTCGCGTTCGCGCGCCTCGAGGTGCAACAGGCTCAGAATCTGTTCGTCGAGGCCCTCCTGCGCGAAGGAGAGTGGAACGTCGTAGATGCAGTCCACGTCGTTGGCCGCGATCACGCATTTTTCCGGCATGTTGCAGAACAGCGCGATTTTCTTTTTCAGGTCCTGCGGGATCACGCGGTCCGCGCGGCACAAAAGGATGTCCGGCTGCACGCCGATGCTCAGCAATTCCTTCACGCTATGCTGGGTGGGCTTGGTCTTGAGCTCGCCGGCGGTGGGAATAAAGGGCACCAGCGTCACGTGGACAAAGGCGGTGGCCTCGTGGCCCATCTCCAGCCGCATCTGCCGCATGGCTTCCAGGAACGGCAGCGACTCGATGTCGCCCACGGTGCCGCCGATTTCCACGATCACCACGTCCACGTCGTGCGCCACCCGGCGGAAGGCGGCCTTGATTTCGTCGGTCACGTGCGGGATCACCTGCACGGTTTTGCCCAGGTAATCGCCGCGGCGTTCCTTCGCCAGGATCAGTTCGTAAATGCGGCCGGTGGTCCAGTTGTTATCGCGCGTAAGCCGCGCGGAGCTGAAACGCTCGTAATGGCCCAGGTCGAGGTCGGTTTCCGCGCCGTCTTCGGTAACGTACACCTCGCCGTGCTGGTACGGGCTCATCGTGCCCGGATCCACGTTCAGGTAGGGGTCGCACTTCTGGAGGGTAACGCGCAGACCACGGCTCTCAAGCAAACACGCGATGGAGGCTGCTGCGAGACCTTTACCGAGGGAGGAGACGACGCCACCAGTCACAAAAATGAATTTCGGCGTCGTGCTCTGAGCTGTCAAGTTCCTGTCAGGGTCCTATGCGCCAACTGAACTTCTCCCCGCGGCGCAGAATCGAAGTACGACCTATTATCCGGGCGGAGGCGTGGGTTGTCAACGGCTGGTGGTTCCTGGAAGAGCGCCGGCTGAATCCCGCACCTTCTCGAGAATCAAGACTCACCATTCTACTCGTTGCAGGCCCTCGACAAGATCGAAGTGGCGGTCCCGACTGAGCAGCGGCAGTCCGTGCTGGCGGCAAAGCGCAGCAATCCAGAGGTCGTTGGCAGGGATCGGCTTTCCGATTCTTTTCAGTTGCAAACCGATGGCCGCATAGTGATTCGTGGTCCCCTCGGTGATTTCGAGCACCGTGACCGCGCCGATCCACTCTCGCAGCCAGACCTCGTACTCAGCGCGGTGCCGGGACTGGGCTATGCCAAGGCGAAATTCACCCAGGACAATCACCGGAACTGCCAGACGTTCTGCGCCAGCCGCGACTTTTAGCGCCGCAGGCTCGCCATCAGCGGCGGCCGATAGGGCATTGGTGTCCAGAATCAACGCCACATCTCCGCGTCAATCTTTTCGGAATCCTCTTGCACCAGGCGGGTAATGCGTTCCGTTTCTTTGCGCAAGTGTTTGAGCTTGCCCATATGCCTCACCCAGGGCTTTTCGGCCGCCCGGGCATCGGCGGCCAGCTTGTCCCTGACTGCTTCGGTAACAAACTCACGCAATGGAATCCCGCGCGCTGCGGCAACGGACTTCGCGCGGCGAAAGACGGCGTCCGGAATCTCAAGAGTTGTCTTCACGGAAGCATGATCCCATATTTATGGGACTGCGTCAACGAGGCACGAGCCGTGGAGCCGTGGGTCCTCTCTCAGGTTGTTTCTCAGATTGTTGAGCATCTTCACAATCGCGCCATTTTCACTGCTAACAGCCGGCCGGCCACAATAGGCCGGAAAGCCTTCGCGGTTGGAGTTCTCCTGTTTGCCGGGAAAGAACACCCCAAACCCTGAGCCAAGTGCCGACGCGCGCTGGATCTCCCTATCCGAGTGCCGGAATCCACGGCTGCTCCTTCTTGAGGGCCGGTCTGCGCCCAAGGAAAATTACTCGGTGGCAATAGCCGCTACCAAGAAGCTCTTTGTCATGCGGATTCTTTGAGAGGAAGCGCGCCAGGCAAGTTTGGACCGGATGGCATCTACGATGGAGAACTATTGATTTGCCCGAAGGGGCCATTCACTCGCGCAACGCGGCTTCCACGCGGCGGACGTCGCTGGGCACGTCCACGCTGATCGTGTCGTGCGGCGTTTCCACCACGCGAATCTTGTAGCCATGCTCGAGCAGCCGCAATTGTTCGAGCATTTCCAGGTGCTCGATGCGCCCCGGCGGCAGTTTGGGAAACTTCAGCAGCAGATCGCGGCGGTAGAGGTACACGCCCAGATGCTTCCATTGCGTGGGACGGTCGCTCCCGGGCTTTGCCTCGCCGGGCGCCTGCGCGTCGCGCGCGTAGGGGATCGGAGCGCGAGAGAAAAGGAGCGCGTTACCCGCGAGGTCGGTCACCACCTTCACCACGCGGGGATCGGCGGCGTCGAGCGGATCCATGATCGGAGTGGCCAGCGTGGCCACGCTGGCATCGGACGGGCCGGTTTCGGTGGCGGGCATTCCGGCGATCAAATCTTCGAGCGCGGCAGGCTGCACCAGCGGCTCGTCGCCCTGAACGTTCAGATAAAGAGAAGCCTTGAGGCTTTCCGCGACCTCGGCCATCCGCTCCGTGCCGGAGATGTGTTCGGTGCGGGTCATCACCGCCTCGCCGCCCGCGGCGCGCACGGCCGCGACGATGCGCAGGTCGTCTGTGGCCACCACCACGCGGGAAATCCCGCGTGCCTGGCTCACGCGCTCGAGCACGCGCACGATCATGGCCTTGCCCCGGATCTGCGCCAGCGCTTTACCCGGAAATCGCACGGAAGCATACCGAGCAGGAATCACGGCGATTACGTGATCAGGCACTACGACTCCCTCAGCCTCCGCGGCAAGCGCCGAGGCGGGCGGGATGTTAACACACGCCGGAGCGCGCCGGATGCCTGTCGCTTGCTTCCCTGCCCCGGACACGTTCAGGAAGGGCGTTCCCAGGGAATAGATCCGGGCCGGAGAGGGTCTATCCCGTAGTGGTGGAGGGTGGAGGCGGGCGAGGCTTGCCGGGCCTTACACCATCTTGATTTCGCATCGGCGGGTGCTACAATCCATCGCAGATTCCGGCGCTTGGAGCCTTGGTCGCAAGAGCGGTGATGAAAAGGGAGGCCGCGCCGGATCAGCAGCGGCATCGGGATTTTGCCCGCCCCATCCCAATGTGGCGAATGAGGGAGCCGTGAGTCAGGTGGCCGCGAGAGCGCTCCGGTCAGTAGGGGGCGGACTTCTGTGCGCCTTCATAGTGGCTGCCGCGGCTGCGCAAACTGCCGCTCCTCCCCCCGCGGATTCGCAACAGAATCCCCCGCCGCCTCCGCCTGAAAAGATCGTCATCCCGGGTGCGCCGGCCGCGTCCAAACCTTCGAAACCCAGCAGCAAAAATGCCCTGCGCGTGGATGTGGACCTCGCGCTCGTGAACGTGACCGTCACCGATCCGTATAACCGGCTGGTGACCGGCCTCGAGCAGGATAACTTTCGCGTCTTCGAAGACACCCAGGAACAGGAAATCACGCACTTTTCCGCCGAAGACGTGCCCGTCTCCATCGGCGTGATCCTGGACCTGAGCGGCAGCATGGCCAACAAGATCGACAAGTCCCGCATGGCCGCCCTGCAGTTCTTCAAGACCGCGAACCCGCAGGACGAATTCTTTGTGGTGAGCTTCAACGAGCATGCCGAGCTTTCCAGCCCGTTTACCACCAGCGTGGAAGACATCGAGACGCACCTGCTGTTCACGGCCGCCCGGGGGCGCACGGCGCTGCTCGACGGCCTGTACCTGGGCCTCAGCCAGATGCGCGGGGCGCGCAACCAGAAGAAGGCCCTGCTGCTGATCTCCGATGGCGGCGACAATCACAGCCGCTATTCCGAGCACGACATCCGCAATTTCGTGCGTGAGGCGGATACACAAATCTACGCCATCGGCCTGTACGACCCGGCGGCATCGCGGGCGACCCCGGAAGAGGTGAACGGGCCGGCCCTGTTGAACGAGGTGACCGACGACAGCGGCGGCCGGACATTTGTGGTGGGCAACCTGAACGATTTGCCCGATATCGCCATCAAAATCGGCATGGAGCTGCGTAACCAGTACGTGCTGGGTTATCGCCCGGCCAATCACGCCCGGGACGGGAAATGGCGTAAAATCAAAGTGAAATTGCGGCCCCCGAAAGGACTGCCTCCGCTGAATGTTTACGCGAAGAGTGGCTACTACTCTCCCCAGTAACCGAGTACTTTTCTGTCTGGCCGTATGTATTTGTGCGACGCTGGTTTTCGCGGGCGAAGGATTGCCTGCGGCGCCGGGATCCCGTGGAGCAGGTCCGTCCTCCGCGCAGGGAACTCCCGCGCCGCCGCAGGCGCAGCCGCCCGAAAAGCAGGGCGGCGAGTACCGCCTGAAGCGCGATGTGGACCTGGTGGTGCTCTACGCGAGCGTGCTCGACGACAAGGGCAACTTCGTAGCCAACCTGCAGGAAAACAGCTTCAAGGTGTACGAGGATAAGGTGGAGCAAAAGCTTTCCGTGTTCCGCCGCGAGGACGTTCCGCTTACCGTGGGCCTGGTGGTGGACAATAGCGGCAGCATGCGCGACAAGCGCGAAAAAGTGAACGCCGCGGCACTCGCTTTTGTGCAGACCGGCAACTCGCAGGACGAAACGTTCGTGGTGAACTTCAACGACGAGTTCTTTCTGGACCTCGACAAAGACTTCTCCTCCGACATCAAGGAACTGCGCGAGGCGCTCGAGCGCGTGGATTCCCGCGGCGGCACCGCTCTTTACGCCGCGCTGGTGGGTTCCATGGACCACATGAAGAAGGGCAAGCACGACAAGAAGGTGCTGCTGATCATCACCGACGGCGAGGACAACGCCAGCGGGCACATCACGCTGCAGACGGCCGTGGAAGAAGCACGCAAGAGCGGCACCATCATGTATGCCGTGGGCCTGCTGAACCAGGAAGAGAAGCGCGCGGCCCGCAGCGCGCGGAAGGCCCTGGTTACGCT
>DATFZR010000328.1:0-4057 GCA_035314265.1 Candidatus Acidiferrales bacterium | reverse complement strand
CAGATAGGCGAGTTGCGGGCGTGCCATGATTCCTCCAGAGGAGTTGTGTATCGTGCGGTGCGTTACTCAGCGCCGTTCGGGATCAGCAGCACTTTCCCCGCCGCTCCCTGTTCCAGCAACTGGAAAGCCTGTGCGAACTCTCCCAGCCGCAGGCGTTCCTTGAACAGCGGTTCCAGGTTCAGCCGCCCGTCGCGCAGTAGCGCGCTCATCTGCAGCCACGTCTCAAACATCCGCCGGCCGTAAATCCCCTGCACCGTGGCGCCCTTGAAGATCACATCGTTCAGCAGGTCTACCGTCACAGGCTCAGAAGGAATGCCCAGCAGCGAGGCGCGCCCCCCCGGCCGCAGCATGCGCAGGCCGTCACGGATGCCGCCCGGGCTGCCGCTCATCTCCAGCAGCACGTCCACGCCGGAATCTTCCGTCTCCGCGCGCACGCGCGCCACCACGTCGGTTTCCTTCGGATTCAGCACCACGTCCGCGCCCATCTCGCGCGCCAGCTTTGCGCGGTGCGGCGAAATCTCCGTGGCGAATAGCGTCGAGCAGCCGCACGCCTTGGCCACCGCAATACTCATCAATCCGATCGGGCCGCATCCCGTAACGCCCACCGTAAATCCGGCCACGGGCCCGGCCAGCACCGAGTGCACCGCATTTCCCAGCGGGTCCATGATCGCCGCGTAATGGTCGGGAATCGCCGGGTCCAGCTTCCACAGATTTCCCTGAGGAACGCTCACGAACTCCGCGAAGCACCCGTCCTCGTCAATTCCCAGCACGCGCACGTTCTGGCACACGTGCGGCTGCCCCGCACGGCACGGCCGGCAATGCCCGCAAGCCACGTGCATTTCCGCGGTCACGCGCTCGCCGGGCGAAAAGCGAGTCACGCCCTCGCCCACCGTTTCCACCACGCCGCAGAATTCGTGTCCAAAGGTAAGCGGGGGATGCAGCCGCGAGGCGGACCACCTGTCCCAATGATAGATGTGCAGGTCCGTGCCGCAGATGGACGCCGCGCGCACGCGCACGAGAACTTCCCCGGGTCGCGCGGCGGGAACGTCTACGGTTTCCACTTGCGCGCCCGGCTCAGGGCGCGGCTTCCGGAGAGCCTGCATCTTTCTAGCGGTCATGCTTCTCGATGGGGACTCAAGCCCGAGGCGCGATGCTAGCACAATTGCCGCGAGCCCCATAACCGGCCCCCGCGGCCATTCCGCCCGAATTGTGCCCGCGAGCTTTCCGCCACCCCCCGCCGCCTTTTTTCGCTACAATCCCCCCGCTTTCGCGCCACCCGCGGAAAGGGGTCCTCGTGAGTTTCGGCCAGCGCCTGGCAGACATCCGCTCCGGCTTCGCCTCTTCGTTCTGGGTCGCGAATATTTCCGAGCTCTTCGAGCGCCTGGGCTTCTACGGCCAGCAGGCCTCGCTCGCCCTGTTCCTGATCGAAATCCTGCACTTCACGCCCGTAGTGCAGGGCGAGCTGATGGGCTGGTTCGGCCTGGCCGTCTACGCATTGCCGGTTTTCGTTGGCGCGCTGGCAGACCGCCTGGGCTTCCGCCGCGCCTTGATGCTGGCCTACCTGTTTGCCGCCGCCGGCTATTTCCTTCTCGGCTCTCTTTCCGCCTCGTGGATGGGTCCGGTGCGCTCGAGCCTCCCCACCTACTGGCTGGTGTTCGCCATCCTGATGCTCACCGCGCTCGGACCCTCGCTCGTCAAACCGTCTGTCCTCGGCACCGTCGCGCTTTCCTCCGGCGAAAAGGTCCGCTCCATCGGCTATTCCATCTACTACACGCTGGTCAACATCGGCGGCGCCGCCGGCCCGCTGATCGCCGGCGAGGTGCACCGCCGCTACGGCGTTGACGCCGTGTTCCGCGTCTCCGCCCTCAGCGTTCTGCTCATGTTCTTCCTGATCCTCTTTGCCTTCCGCGAGCCGCCGCGCCAGAAGGGCACGTCCGTTCCCACGGCGGGCCAGGCCCTTGCCAACATGCTGCTGGTCCTGCGCAACTGGCGCTTCGCGCTCTTCCTGTTCATCTTTTCCGGCTACTGGGTGATGTTCTACGCCTACTTCGTGGCCATGCCCGCCTACATCGCCAACTACGTGGACCCGCACGCCAATATCGAACGCCTGCTCGCCGTGGACGCGCTCATGATCATCTTCTTCCAGATCGTGGTCAGCTACCTCACGCGCAACATCCGTCCGTTCCCCGCCATCATCATCGGCTCCATCCTGGCGGTCATCTCCATGGTGGTCGTTTCGCTCTATCCCTCGGTTTGGTCCGTGGTGGTCGCCCTGGTGATTTTCTCGGTGGGTGAAATGACCCAGGCGCCGCGCTATTACGAGTACGTCTCCCGCCTGGCCCCGCCCGGGCAGCAGGGCGTCTTTATGGGATTCGCGTTTCTCCCCATCGCCCTCGGCTACTTCATCTCCGGGCAGTTGAGTGGCAGGCTGGTGCACTACTACGGCGACGTGGTGCGCCGTCCCAAGGAAATGTGGTACGTCCTGGCAGGAATCGGTGCGGTGACCACAGTGGCCCTCTGGCTCTACAACCTGATCCTGAAACCCTCAGACGCGCCCGCCGCCACCCCTTCAACCTGACCCTTTAGCGCAGGATCGATCAACTGTAGCGCGGGGCGTCGAGCCCCGCGGCTTTGCTCTTCTCTCCCAAAGCCCTGCCCTTCTTTCCTAAGCCCCGTTCCTTCTTTCCCAAGCCCACAAAAGACAAAACCCCCGGTCGCCCGTGAACTCCGCATGGCGGAGAAGCAGGCTCCGGGGGTCGGTACTGCAACGAACCCTGAGAAAACTCCGTACTTGGAGCGCTACTTCGCTCCCAGCACGGCGTCTTTGAACGCCTTCACGGCAAAGATCTTTACCACCGTCTTCGCCTTGATCTTGATGGCCTCGCCCGTCTGCGGGTTGCGGCCCATGCGCGCGGCGCGGTGGCGCTTTACGCAGCGGCCGATGCCCGGAATAATGAACTTTCCGGCCGAGCCCTTGCATTCCTTCGCGGCGAGTTTGCCCAGCTCTTCGAAGAACAGCACCGCTGTCTTCTTCTTGAGCTCGCACTTCTCAGCCATCGCGGCCACGACCTGACTCTTGCTCATTGGCTTAGCTGCCATGGAATTCTGTTCTCCTCTTCAAAGTTGGAAATGCGATTTTCCCGCTGCCCGCCTGCGAAAATCGCGCTATGCGAGCACGGCGAACTATAGCCGCCGCCTAGGCCCAACGCAAGCAAAATATAACCGCCACGGAAAACGAGAAAACCCATTTCTACCACGACACCCTTCGAAAACGAGCCTCAGTCTTTTTTCGAGGGCGGCGCGCATCGCGTCTTGGCGGGAGGCCGGGAACAGCGTCCGGAGGCGTATGACAACGTGCGCGGAGGTCGAGGGCAGAGCTGGCGCGCCAATGCTTCAGGCCAGCCAAAACCACCACCAGAAAAATGGCCAGCACGCGAGGCAACTTGATCTTTTCCAGGAAGGCGACCAGGGGACTCAACACAAGCGAAAGAGGTAAAGCCAGGGCTATGGGGACGAAAACCACTCGAGCAAAATAAAGCGTGGCGATCACCGCCACCGCGGCGACGATGCCCAGGAGCCGCGAGTTTTCGTGAGGGATGGAAGTTCGCTTCACGGACCTACTGCTCGGAAACCGCCACGTAAGACCTTGGATAAGAACGGCCCACCTGGCATCGGAGACCCGCTCTTTGCCTCCAGGACGTCCCTTGGTGGCGCGCCCCGCATATCTGTATATAAGGTCGGAGAAGCAGCCGAATGTCGTGAGCAGCAGCGGAACCGATGCATCGAGCAAGCTGGGAAGCCGTTGGCAGCCGCTTTCCACTACATACCCGCTCCCGAAGTTGACTGCACCGGTACTGGCTGGCACAATTTCTGCCTTGAAAGGTACCTCATGACCCCAGCCCGGTTTTCACCTTTTCTGGCACGGTTCGTCGCACTCTTGTGTGTGCTCACCCTGGCCGCTTGCGGCGGCAGCTCGTCCGCATCGAATTCTCCGCCGCCTCCGCCCAGCAGCAGCTTCCAAATCTCGACGACTCCCGCAAACACGTCCGTCGCGCCC
>DATFZR010000327.1:0-9726 GCA_035314265.1 Candidatus Acidiferrales bacterium | reverse complement strand
CCACGAATCCGAGTAGCAGCTTTTTCTAACTGCTCACGGCGGCGCACGCGCTGCACCTGGCCGGCGGGCTGGCCGCGCTGCTGTACGTGCTGACGCGGGATTGGACCCGGCTGCGCGCCACGAACGGAACGGCGGCTGAGGTCGCCGGGATTTACTGGCATTTTATGGACGGGCTGTGGGTGTTCCTGCTGCTCGTCCTCACACTGGGACGGTGACGAATGACGGAAGCGCACTCAGAAGCGGTGGTGACGGGACCGTGGAGCGGCGGAGGGTCGCCGTACGCCATCGGGCATAAGAAGCTGGGGATGTGGCTGTTCATCCTGTCGGACGTGATGACGTTCACGGCCCTGTTGATGGCGTACAGCTACTCGCGCATATCGAATCCGGACTGGCCGGCGCACGTGTTCCCGATTTTCCCGGCGATAATTTTCTCCACCACGATGACGGTAGTGCTGCTGGCCAGCAGCTTGACCATGGTGATGGCCGTGGCGGCGGCGCACCGGAAGGACCGCGGCTCGGCGGTGAAGTGGCTGCTGGCCACGATGGCCGGCGGGCTGATCTTCTGCGTGCTGCACGTGATGGAATGGTTCCACCTGATTGAAGAGGGCGTGCGGCCGTTCACGAATCCCTGGGGCTCGCCGCTGTTCGGCGCCGCGTTCTTCGGCATCACCGGGCTGCACATGACGCACGTGCTGTGCGGCGTGATTTACCTGGGGATCGTGGCCTTCGGATACGGGACTTCACGATTCAAGGATGAGGATGTGGAAGTAAGCGGCCTCTACTGGCACTTTGTGGACCTGGTGTGGATGTTCGTGTTCCCGATGATTTACCTGATGAGCGTGAAGTACTAAGAGAGCGGAGCGAGAGAAGCGCCACCAGAGAAGCGCGGCGGGGGGAGAGTGGAATGGACGCACACGAAGAAATGGCAGCCTCGTACGGGACGCACCACGGCGGGTCGAACAAGCTCTACATGACGGTGTGGTTCTCGCTGGTGGGGCTGACGCTGGCGGAGGTCTACCTGGCGTACCTGCACTTTGATCCCGTGGCCATGCTGCTGATGCTGATCGGGCTTTCGATTCTGAAGGCGGGATTGATCGTGGCCTACTTCATGCACCTGCGGTTCGAAAAACTCGGGCTGGTCCTGACGCTGGTTCCGGCCACGATTTTCTGCATCGGGATGATGACCGTGATTTTTCCAGACAGCGTGCGGCTGATGCATGTGCGGTTGATGCACTAAAGGGCGGAAGGGAAGCCAAAGGGAAGCCAAAGGGAAGACTGGAGCTGAATCGAGTGGCATCAAGCGCGAAATGGACGGGCAGGGTTGCGGCGATCGCCGTTGGGCTGCTTGCGGCTGCGCCGGGGGTTTGGGCGCAGGGTTGCGCCATGTGTTATGCGAATGCGGCGGCGCAGGGGCCGAAGGCCAAGCGCTGGCTCGATTACGCGATCCTGGTTTTGCTCATTCCGGCCGTGACGATGTTCGCGGGCGTGTTGTTTGCATTGCGGCGGCGCGACCGGGAGATGGCCGGCGCGGAGCTTGCGGATCCCGGCGGGAAGGTCTCCCCGCGAGTCCCCGCCAATGATTCGCGCGCGCGGTTTGCTTCCGGGGCTTCTCCGGCCTCGCTATAGCCTTTTCGAAGGGCTGTAACTTTCCAATAGAAGATTTGACGAGGGCGCGCGTGTGTCTGCTTGTCCTTGGAAATCCTGCGGCTGGATCAGAAAGGCACACAGGCTGAAGCCTGTGCCACTTTACCGCACTACGGCTGCCGCTACGGCTGCGGCGATGCGATCGATCTGCTCGGAAGTCAGCTCGGGATAGATGGGCAGCGAGAGGACCTCGATGGCGGCGCGTTCGGATTCGGGTATCGAGCCGGGTTGATAGCCCAGATGGGCAAACATCGGTTGCAGGTGGAAGGGAACCGGGTAGTAGACGGCGCTGGGCACGCCGGCGGCGGCCAGATGTTTCTGGATGCGCTCGCGCTCGGCCACGCGCACGGTGAACTGGTGGTACACGTGAGTGCGGCCGGGAGCGACGTGCGGGAGCGTGAGCTTCGGGACATCGCGGAGCAGGCGCGCGTAGTGCGCGGCGTGGGCCTGGCGCGCGGCCGTCCATTCGGCCAGGTGGCGGAGCTTGACGCGCAGGATGGCGGCTTGCAGCTCGTCGAGGCGGCTGTTCCACCCCTGCTCTTCGCTGATGTATTTGTTAGAGACGGTGCCGTGGCCGCGCAGGCTGCGCAGGCGCGCGGCGCTTTCCGCCGAGGACGTAACCACCATGCCTGCATCCCCGCAGGCGCCCAGATTCTTGGTGGGGAAGAAACTCAGGCAGCCGTAGTCGCCCATCGATCCCGCGCTGTGGCCGTTGCAGGTGGCGCCGATGGCCTGCGCGGCGTCTTCAATCACGGCAATCTGCGCGGCGCGCGCCAGCGGGAGAATTCTGTCCATATCCGCCATCTGGCCAAACAGGTGGACGGGAACCACGGCGCGGGTGCGCGGCGTGATGTGGCTTTTGAGCTGCGCGGGGTCCAGATCGAACGTGTCGCGGAGCACGTCGCAGAAAACGGGTTTGGCGCCGAGCAGGCTCACCGCGTCTGCCGTGGCGATGTAGCTGAAGGCGGGAACGATCACCTCGTCGCCCGGGCCCACGCCGGCCGCGCGCAGGGCCAACAGCAGCGCGTCGGTTCCCGAAGCCACGCCCACGGCGTGCAGCGTGCCGCAGAATTCCGCGATTTCGGATTCGAAGGCCTTTACCTGGGGGCCGAGAATGAAGTGGCCGCTGCGGAGAACCTGCTCGATGGCTTCGCGGAGTTCGTGCTGGATTTGCTCGAACTGTGCGGGAAGGTTGAGAAGGGGGATGGGCGGTTGGGAGGACATTGGCTCGGTTGTAAGGAAAAGAAAACCTACCGGAGCCGGGCGGGCGGGTCGGCGACTTCCGGCATTTCTGCCTTGGGTTCGGTGGCTGGCGAGTCGGGGAGGCGCGAGGGCGCGGGTCGCGAGAGGCCGATGCCGCGGTTCATCTCCAGATGGTCCTTGGCGCAGGCCGGGCAGTAGGACTTGCCGGTTTCGTCATCGCGCAGGCTCACGAGTTCGTAGCAGCCATGCACGCATTCGCAGTAGCCGGTTCCGGCGGAGGTTTTGATCGGCATTAACGCCATGGATGTCTCCCGATGAGGATGGTAGCAGATAGGGGGAAAGGGAAAAAACAGGAGTTACAGGGAGGGCACGGAGAAGGAGAGAGGCTGGCCCGGCGCAACGATCAGCGGCTCTTGCTTCGGCTGGTGATTACGCTGGGGAAAGGCACACAAGCTGAAGCCTGTGCCACTAGCTGGAAGCCTACTGCTCCTTCATTTCGTAATTGCGAAACGGCTGGTGGTAGTTCTGGCGGAGCTCCACCCACACGGCGTCGGGGATGGTGCTGAACACTTCCACCACTCGCGGATCGAACTGCGTGCCCGCGTGGCGCACGATTTCTTCCTTGGCTTCCTTGAGCGGCAGCGCTTTGCGGTACGGGCGGTCGGAGATCATGGCGTCGAGCGTGTCTGCCACGGCGAACACGCGGGCGCCCAGCGGGATCTGCTCTTCCTTCAGGTTGCGCGGGTAGCCGGTGCCGTCGTACTTCTCCTGGTGGGAGAGCACGATTTCGGAGGCTTCGCGCAGGAACGGGATGCGCTCCAGCACCTGGTACCCGATGTCGCAGTGCGTGCGCATGATGGTGGTTTCTTCCGGGGTCAGGGGGCCCGGTTTGCGCAGGATGCTGTCGGGTATGCCCATCTTGCCGATGTCGTGGAGAAAAGCCCCGCGCGCGATCTGGCGCAGCTCGGCTTCGTCCACGCCCATGGCGCGGGCCATCACGATGGTCATGGCCGTAACACGCTGGCAATGGCCTTCGGTCTCCGCGTCTTTCAGGTCGAGCGCGCTGGCCAGGGCTTCGAGCGTGTAGTCGTAGGACTGCTCGAGCTCTTCGAGCGCCTGGGAGAGCTGCACGGTGCGCTCTTCCACGCGCCGCTCGAGTTCCTGCTGGTAGAGGCGGTTCTCGTGAATCAGCCGGCGGTGCTCCAGGGCGCGGCGGACGCTCAGAAAGAGCTGTTCCTTCTCAAAGGGCTTCAGGATGTAGTCGTAGGCGCCGCGGCGCATGGCCTCGATGGCGGTGGAAATGTCGTGCATGGCGGTGACCATGATCACGGGCACATCCGCGTCGTAGCCGCGAACCATTTCGATCAGCTTCAGCCCGTCCACGCCGGGCATCACCAGGTCGCTCAGCACCAGGTCGAAGCCGGATTCCCGCATGGTGCGGATGGCTTCCTCGCCGTTTCCCGCGGTTTTGCATTGATAGCCTTGCGCGGTGAGAAGTGTGGAGACGACTTCGCGAATGGCTTCTTCGTCGTCAACGATGAGGATGCGTTCCGGGTTCACCTGAGGGCTCCTAGAGACTCGGCCCAGTATACGGCTGGGCACAGCAACCGGGCAGTTTTGTTGCCCTAGTGCGCTTTACAGTACATAGTCCGGCCCTGGCGTTCGCAGCGCCCTCTCGCGCCGTCCAATTCTCTCTCTTGGGCGAGCGTAATCCGACAGTGTCGTGATGGTCGGCCCAGGTCTCCTCACGATCGGCTGGCAGCATGCAGCAGTGTCGCTACTCCTCTGCCTGGTCTACGCCCTGTTGTATCCCCAACTGCGAGAGCGCGCATTCCGCCTGTGGATCGCGGGATGGGCGCTTTCTTCCCTGTTCGGCTTCACGATCGGCCCGGAAACGCCGCTCGTGCGGGCCCTGGCGCTCCTGGCGGCAACGGGCGGGTCCGCGCTACTGCTGGGAAGCGTCATGGAATGGATCGGCTGGGACCGGCATTTACATTACCTGTGGCCGCTGGGCCTGGCGCTGATCGGCATGGTCTCGGTGGGATTGGTGCTGGCGCCTGATTCCGTTCTGTCGTGGTGGGGCGCACACCTGTTGCACGCCTGCTTCTCCATTGCCGCGGGCTGGCTCCTGTGGCGCTCTCCGTTGCGGCTGCATTTTCCCGCGCTGACGGCTCTGAGCGGCGCGCTGTTGCTGCGGGGCTTGCACCTGCTGGACCCGAGCCATCTGCCGGGAACGCCCAGGAACCCTCTGCAGTTGCATCTGGATTTCGCGCTGTCGGCGGCCGTGGGCGTGGCCATGATGGTTGTGGTCCTCTCGGAAATCCGGCGTCGCGCGCGGCAGTTCGATCTGGGCCTCGAACATTTTGCGGGGATCTCGTCGGCGGCCGAAAACGTCTCCGGCACAGACGAGCTGTTCCGCATGGTGCTCGAGCGCACGGCGGAACATCTGCGCGCCACCGCGGGCTGGATCGGTCTGGTGGCGCGGGACGACCAGGGCAGCAAACTGAAGCTCACCTACCTGGGTGGATTCTCCGACGCGTTCCGGCGCGAACCGCCGGAGTTCGACATGAAGGAACCCTGGCTGGGGAAAATGTCGGCGCCGGGGCCGCATCTTTTCTCCGTGGACGACGACTCGGGCAACGATCTGCGGCGGTTGCTGCGGTCTGAGCACCTGGGTGCGCTCCTGTGCGCTCCGGTGTTCTCCGAAGAGCCCGATGCCTCGGGGCGGCGCGAGTTGACGGCCCTGCTGGCGGCGGGTTCGCCCAACGCGCGGGAGTTTACCGAAGCGGACCAGCGCTTCCTGGCCAGCGTGGCCGGCCTGGTGCAGGTGCACGAACAGCGTTTGCGATTGTCGGAACAGGCCACGCGCACCAAACGCCAGTGGATCGCCCTTCTCGATGAGGTGGAGGATCCCGTGCTGCTGCACGACGACCGCTACCGCATCGTACAGGCCAATTCGAGCGCCACGCGCCGCCTGGGGACGGAGCCGGACAAACTCACCGGACGCCTTCTGCGCGATGTTTTGCGTCCCGGGCCCAGGCATTGGAACCACTGCCCGTATTGCGAGGAAGTGGCGGGCCATCCGGACAAACGCGACCCGAATTTCGGCGGCTTTCTGGCTGCCACGGCCGCAACCGTGGAAGGCACGGACGGGCGCCCGGCGGTCCTGCACCTGTTGCGCGACGTGACCGCGCGCCGCCGCGCGGAAGAAAAATTGCGCGACCTCTTCGAGAACATGCAGGAGGGCGCGTTCCTTTCCACGCCGGGAGGGCGCTTCCTGGATTTCAACGAGGCCTTCCGGCGCATGCTGGGCTTCGAGACGCGCGAGGAACTGCTCTGCGCGGACATTCCCGGCGAGCTCTTCGCCAATCCCGTGGACCGCGAGCGTTTGATGAAGCTGCTGCGCGACCACGGCTCGGTGAGCGGCTTCGAGTTCCCCATGCGGCGGAAGGACGGGGAAATCATCAACGTGATGGAGTCGAGCGTGGCCGTGCGCGACGCCTCGGGAGCCGTGGTGGCCGTCCAGGGTTTCGTGCTGGATGTGACGGAACGCAAGCATGCCGAACTGGAAATCCGGCGGCGCAACCGCGAACTTTTGCTGCTCAATTCCATCGGCCAGGCGCTCAGCCAGCCATTGGAGCTGGAAGATCTGCTGACGCGCGTGCTGCGTCAGATGACCGATTTGTTCGATCTGGACCTGGCAGCCGCGTTCCTGCTGGAGGAGACTTCGGGCGGCGTGGAGAGGCGCGCCGCGGTGGGAATGCGCTCAAAGCAGCCGGACTGGGGCCTGCCGCGCGTGTTGCCCCAGGAGCTTTTCGAGCAGATACGCCGCACGCACGCCACGGTGCTGCCGCCGCAGGCGCTCGCTTCGGTGAGCGGCTTCCAGAGCCTGACGGAAGACGAGGGATTGCAGGTTTGGCGCGTGATCGTGCTGTGGTGGAAGGAACGCGTGGTGGGCGGTTTGCTCGTAGGCAGCCGCACCAGAAGCGAACTGGCCGGGGCGGAACTCAACCTGCTCGTGGCCGTAGCCAACCAGATTGCCGCTCGCGTCGAGACCACCGCGCTCTACGAAGCTACTCGCCAGGCGCTCGACACCCTGCGCCGCACCCAGGAACAATTGGTGCAGAGCGAGAAGATGGTGGCCATCGGGCAGTTGATTTCCGGCGTCGCGCACGAGCTGAACAATCCGCTGACCGCCATCCTGGGATACAGCGAACTGCTGGAAACGTCTCCCGGCGTGTCTGTGCAGAGCGGCGAGTTCGCGGTGAAGATCGCCAAGCAGGCGCAGCGCACGCAGAAGATCGTGCAGAACCTTCTCAGCTTCGCCCGCCAGCAGAAGCCCGAGCGCCGCGCCGTGCGCCTGAACGACGTTCTCGAGGATACGCTGGCCCTGCGGGACTACGACTGGCGCCGCTGCCGCATCACCATCCATCGCAATCTGGACCCCGGGCTCACGGAGATTCAGGGCGACCGCCACCAGCTCCAGCAGGTGTTCCTGAACATCCTGAACAACGCCTTCGACGCCCTGAAGAATTCGGCCGACCCGCGCAGCATCTGGGTGCGCACCACCCGCGAGATGGATCGCGTGCTGATCGAAGTTACAGACAGCGGCGCGGGCGTGCGCGAGCCCATGCGCGTCTTCGACCCGTTCTACACCACCAAACCGGTGGGCGAAGGGACGGGACTGGGACTCAGCATCTGCTACGGGATATTGAAGGAGCACGGCGGGGAAATCACCGTGCGCAATACGGCGGCGGGCGGAGCGAGCTTTGCCGTCTATCTGCCGGTTGCCGTGGGAGATGCATCCGGCGAGCGCGACGCGTCTTCTCCCGTGATACAGGTGGCGCGGCCCGTTCCAACCGGCGTTTCCATTCTGCTGGTGGACGACGAGGAGGCCGTGCTGGAAGTGGAACGCGAAATCCTGCGCGAGAAGGGCCACACCGTGCACGTGGCCGCAAACGTTGCGGATGCCACCGCGCTTCTCGAGAGCGTGGAAGTGGATGTAATCGTCGCGGACTTCAAGCTTTCGGGGCTGCTGGGCGGCCAGGAGCTTTACGGATGGGTGAAGCACAGGCGGCCGGCGCTGACCGACCGCCTGATTTTCACGTTTGCAGACGGGCAAAGCGAGGACGCCGCGCACTTCCTGGCTGCCAGCGGGAGCCCCTCGCTACATAAACCCTTCCGCGTGGATGAACTGCTGTCTGCCGTGCAGGCAGCGCTGGCGCAGCGCGGCGCCTCCGCGCTTATGGAGTGACCGCGCCGGAATGAGGGTCGGCGAGCGCGGCATGTTCCAGGCGGCTTCCCAGACCGCCGATCAGCGTGGCGATTTGCTTCAGATCGTCCGCGGCGGACCTTCCCATCAAAATCCGGAAAGAAACCAGGCCATAGAGAAGCTGGAAACGCAGGTTGAGCCAGAGCAGTTCCGCTTCCTGCCGCGCACGCACCCGCGGAGAATACAGAGAGAGGAGGCGCGAAAGCCGGTTGAGCCGCGCAAAATCCTCGCGCAGGCCCGCCAGGTACATGCGTCCCGCTTTCTTGCGGCTGCGCTCCCAGCGCTTGCGCACGGCCGGGGAAGCGTGGCTGGCCATGTACTCCGAATCCTCTGGAGAAAATGCGTGCTGCACCTGGGGGAAGAACCGGCAATGGATGGGAAAGAATTCCGCAGCGTCGGCGTGCTGGCCCCCCGGTGCGGGCCTTTCCGTGCCGGGAAACCGAAGGAGAAGAGCGGCTGCTCCCAGGAGCAGGAGGCCCGCGGCGATATAGAGAACCAACTGCGTCATCGCTTCATCAATTCTTCGAGCCGCTCATTCAACGCGCGCATCCGGTCGCTCACGATGCGTGCATTGCGCTCGTAGCCTTCCTCGGTTCCCAAGATGGGCGGCGCCGCCTCTGGCAGCGGGGCCATCAGGGGAGGAGCCCAGATTGCCAGCGCCCCAACAAACCCCAGGGTCCGGACTAATGTCACATCCGGCCAGGTCATCCCAAGCTCCTGCATCAGGATACTATTACAAACGATGATAACTGTCGAGTAAAAAGCGAGGCCCAGCGCCGCCCCTCCCAGGGGGCGCTCGAGCTGCACGTCGTAATAGCGGCTCAGGAGCAGCAGGACGAACAGGGTGATCACCACGGCGAACTCCAGCTCGCGCTCCACGAAGATCAGGTAAGAGGCGATGTTCACCTGGCCCCACGTGTGCACCACGGCTGCAATCAACATGGCTGCGGCGGCCCCTGCCAGCAGGGTGCGCGCCATACGCCATACGCCCGTGTAGTATCCCAGCGCGGCGTGGCATATGTCCGCCAGTGCCGCGCCCCGGGAAAGCAGCATGACGATCTGCGTCATCCAATAGGTCCACTGGTATGCGGCGGAGCTGTAGCCCATATTGACGAGCACAACCCACCTGCCCAGGTCCAGGAAAACGACCAGGGTGAGATAGATGAAGAAATACGGAAGCCGGGTCCAGAGCCGCCTGTGCGCGGCGGCCAGGCACACCGCGATTTCAAGCACTGTAGAAAGGATAGGTATGTAATGGTTCAGTTGCTCGACGCTCATTGCGGCCTGGGTCCATCATAGCAGAGGGTGCCGGAGGCGATGAACGTGCATTTTTTACGCGGGACCCCAGCAGGGATGCAGGCGCGGGCGGCGAGACTTGAAAGCCGGGCAGCGAGGGCGGGGACGTCCCGCTGCCCGGCCCTCAGCTAGACGGAGAAGGGCGGCGGGGGAGCAGGCGCGCTGCCGTCGGCCAACAGGATGTTGCCGGTGGGGGAGAAGGGCGGCGGGGGAGCGGGCGCACTGCCGTCGGCCAATAGGATGTTGCCGGTCGTTGAGAATGGCGGTGGCGGAGCCGGTGCGCTGCCGTCGGCCAACAGGATGTTGCCGGA
>DATFZR010000326.1:0-3777 GCA_035314265.1 Candidatus Acidiferrales bacterium | reverse complement strand
GCGGTCAATCTCTCCCAGCACGATGTCCAGGGTGCCGATGCAGGCTACCACGTCTGCCATCAGCCGGCCTTCGCACAATAGCGGCAGCGCCTGCAGGTTCACAAAGCACGGGGAACGGAACTTCACGCGGAACGGCTTCGGCGAGCCGTCGCTCACCACATAAGTGCTCATCTCCCCGCGCGGCGATTCGATGCGCTGGTACACCTGCCCCGGCGGCGGCGAGAATCCTTCCGTGAAAATCTTGAAGTGGTAGATGAGCGCTTCCATCTCCGTCTTCATCTTTTCCCGCTGCGGCGGCACGATTCCGGGCGCCTCCGTGCGGATGGGCCCCTCGGCCGGTATTTTGCCCATGGCCTGCTTCACGATGCGCATGCTCTGCCGGATTTCCTCCAGGCGCAGGAGGTAACGTGCGTAGCAATCGCTGTCTGTGCGCGTGGGCACGTCGAATTCGAATTCCTCGTAGCTCGAGTAGGGGAACCACTTCCGCACGTCGTAATCCACGCCGGTGGCCCGCAGCGCCGGCCCGGATACGCCCCAGGCGATGGCGTCTTCGCGTGAAATCACGCCCACGCCGACCGTGCGCATCTTCCAGATGCGGTTTTCCGTCAGCAGCGTTTCATATTCGCCCAGGCGGGCCGGGAAGCTCTCCATGAACGCGGCCACGCGGTCCAGCCAGCCTGCCGGAGGCTCCAGAGCCAGCCCGCCGATCCGGAAGTAGCTGGTCATCATCCGCTGCCCGGCCACCAGCTCGAAGATCTTCATGATTTCTTCGCGCTCGCGGAAGCAATACAGGAAAACCGACATCGCCCCCAGGTCAATCGCATGCGTGCCCAGCCACACCAGGTGCGAGGCGATGCGCGTCATCTCCGTGAGCAGCACGCGGATGTACTGCGCCCGCTTCGGCACTTCCAGGTTCAGCAGCTTTTCCACCGCCAGGCAGTAGGACAAATTGTTCGAGAGCGGGCACAGGTAATCCATGCGGTCTGTCAGCGTGATGGCCTGCGTATACGTCTTCGCTTCGCAGGTTTTCTCGATGCCGGTGTGCAGGTAGCCGATGTCGGGCTTGGCCTCGATCACCGTTTCGCCGTCCAGTTGCAGCCCCACGCGCAGCACCCCGTGCGTCGAGGGATGCTGGGGCCCCATGTTGAGGATCATCGCCTCGCCGGCGCCCGCAGGCGTGTCAAATGTCATGGGCGTCATGGACATCAGCGCGGTCCTCCGGTGGGGTAATCCTTGCGCAAAGGATGGCCCTCCCAATCGAGAGGCAGCAGGATGCGGGTCAGGTCCGGATGGCCCTCAAAGCGGATGCCGAACAGGTCGAACACCTCGCGCTCGTGCCAGTTCGCCGTGGGCCACACGGTCGTCACGCTCGAGACCGCCGGATCCGTTCCCTCCGTCCAGGTGCGCAGCCGCAGCACGTGCCTCTTGGAAATGGAGAGCAGGTGGTAGATCACCGCAAAACGCGGCTCGGCGGGAAAATGATCGGTGGCCGTCAGATCGCTCAGGAAGTCGAACTGCAATTCTGAATCGTGGCGCAGGAAGTCCGCAACGCGCTTCAGGTTCTCTCGCGCGACCGTTACGGTCAGCTCGCCGCGGTACGTCTCCGCGCCGCTCACGGCCGCGGCATCCCACGCGGCCAGCCTGGCCGTTACGGGATGCCCTTTGGTCTCGACGGCTTCCGCCATTCGTTTACCTCATCCTTCTTGTCTGATCCGTTGTCCGGCCCGGAAAAGCGGCCTACCGGCTCCAGTCGAGCGCGCCCTTCTTCAGCAGGTAAATGTATCCAGCCATAAGGATGGCCACGTACACCAGCATTTCGTAGAAGCCAAACATCTGCAGCTCGCGATACACATACGCCCAGGGGAGAAAGAAGATGCCTTCCACATCGAACAGGATAAATAGCATGGCCACCAGGTAGAACTTCACATCGAAGGGCTGCCGCGCGTCCCCCGTCGGCCGCATGCCGCACTCGTACGGTGCAGATTTCTCCGCCGACGGCCGGGAAGGCCCCACCACCATCGATAGGGTCAACAGGACCGCCCCCAGCGCCATAGCGGCCAGGATATGGATTAGCAACGGGGCGTAATTTGTGAGGTATGCGGGTACCATGGCGCGGCTGGTATAATAGCTAGCGAGTGCAGTCCGGTCAATCAACTCCGCGCGCTCGGCCAGGGCGATGTACGGCCGGGAGGCGCGGCTCCTTCCGATTGGGCCGCTCCACATACGCGTAGAACCACGTGCCACTCGGATTCAATAGCGATTTGAAGCTCGGCGACCTCGTCTTCCACGTGCAAACGGAAGACCGCCGCCCGCGTTCCACCGTCGTGGACACCACGGTCTATTCCGCTGGCCGCGTGGTCTATCGCCGCAAGACCGGCTACGACGAGCGCGCAAAGGAGCCGGGCTTCGACGACAGCGCCGTGCGGCAGATGCTCGAGGAACAGCACCGCGCCGTCCTGGAAGGCCTGCGCAGCGGCGAAATTTCCGTAGACACATTTCCGCCGCCACCGTCAGCGCCGCCGCGCGCCCCGGCAGGCGGCAGTTCAGCGTCGGCCCCGCCGGCACAGCCGCAAAGCTCCGTCGCGGCACGCGCCCGCGGCACAACGGCCGTGGCTGAGCCGCCCTCGAGCGCGCCTGCAATCAAAGTGCTGCTCACCAATCCCGCTTCCTGGCTTACCGCAGGCTCGGCACTCCTGATGGTAGAAGTCCGCGCCCGCGAACCAGAACGGCCCCTCGCCGATGCCGTCGTGGAAGTAAGCTTCGACGGCGTGCAGCGTCCCTTCGTTTTCAAAACCACCACAGACGCGCAGGGACGCGCCGAAATCGGTTTTCCTCTGCCCAAATTCGGCCCAGCGGGCGCCAGCCTGGTGATTCGCGCCTCTTACGGGCCGGGCCGCGACGAAATCCGCTATTCCCTCCGCCCCAAGTCGAGCGCCGGCGGCGACTGATCGGAAGCGCCGTACGGGCGGCCTGACGTAGCGATACTCACTCGAAGGGGAACCGCGCCAGATGTTTTTATCGTGAATATCTCCGCAGAAGCGGGGCAGGGAAGAATGGCTCCGGGGCTTGGACTCGAACCAAGATAGCGGGATCCAAAGTCCCGAGGCCTACCAGTTAGCCGACCCCGGAGCAGGGGCGCGCAGGCAATCCCAGTTTACCAAACGCCGCAGCAAGTGGGACAGGCATTCGTGCCTGTCTCTTTTTCTTTGAACTTACGGGCCACAACGTTGGCGACGCGCTCGCCTTACGCTACACTGATTTGCATCCACCCAGTGGAGAGGTGTCCGAGTGGTTTAAGGAGCACGCTTGGAAAGCGTGTGTTGGGGAAACTCAACCGTGGGTTCGAATCCCACCCTCTCCGCCATCCTACGCCCCAGAGGACTACGGATGGCGCGACATCTCCCCTTGATTGCAGGGCCGAGTTTCAACCTCTGTAGCCCGCAAGGCGAGGGACGTGCCACCTCTCCGCCGCCAATGTTGGTAGGGGTGAATCCGTCTTTATGGGTGCAGCACCAGAACCCAATCCGCATTTCCGTCGTGATTGTTGCCGGGAGTCGTGAACTGTCTCGTGCCGGAGTTCGCAAATGGAGATCCCGAGATGGGCGTATAGACGCCGTTTGAGGGATCGTACCATTGCGCCGTCACTGGACCGGAGAACTCGGCAAGGTTCACCGTCAACGTCGCCGCATTCGGGCAATAGGTCAGCGCCATGCTTCCGTTGGTGATCCAGCTCGTGGTGCAGTACGTGGCCGTGGTGAGATTCAAATTGCTGCCGTT
>DATFZR010000325.1:0-3005 GCA_035314265.1 Candidatus Acidiferrales bacterium | reverse complement strand
TTGCGAATGCCGGATTACCGCGACTATGCAGTCGACGTGCCCGCGCCGGGCGCACGCGGCATCGGCGACACGCATGTCCTCGGGCGATTCCTGCGCGACGTGGCGAAGCTCAACGGCGAGCAGCGCAACTTCCGCGTATTCGGGCCCGACGAGACGCTGTCCAATGGCCTCGAAGCGCTGTTCGAGGCGACCAGCCGCCAATGGGAAGCGGCGACAGTACCGGGCGACGAATTTCTGGCGCCCACCGGGCGCGTGGTGGAAATGTTGAGTGAGCACCAATGCGAAGGCTGGCTGGAGGGCTACCTGCTCACCGGGCGGCACGGGCTGCTCTCGTCCTATGAAGCGTTCGTCCACATCATCGATTCCATGTTCAACCAGTACGCGAAGTGGCTTTCGATTTCGCGGCAGTTGTCGTGGCGGGAGCGCATCGCCTCGCTGAACCTGCTGGTCACTTCCACGGTGTGGCGGCAGGACCACAACGGCTTCACGCACCAGGATCCGGGATTTCTCGACGTGGTGGTGAACAAGAGCGCGGAGGTCACGCGGATTTATCTTCCGCCCGACGTGAATTCGCTGCTCTCCGTGGCCAACCACTGCCTGCGCAGCGAAAACTACGTCAACGTGATCGTGTGCGACAAGCAGATGCACCTGCAGTACCTGGACATGGAAGCGGCCATCAACCACTGCACCAAGGGCATCGGCATCTGGGAGTGGGCCTGCAACGACCAGGGAGGCGAACCCGACGTGGTGTTCGCGTCCGCGGGCGACATCCCCACGCAGGAGGCGCTGGCGGCCATCGCGCTGCTGCGCGGAGAATTTGCCGACGTCAAGATCCGCTATGTGAACGTGATCGACCTGTTCAAGCTGGAGCCGGCCACGGAGCATCCCCACGGTCTGAGCGATTGGGATTTTGATTCGCTGTTCACCACCGACAAGCCGATCATCTTCAATTTCCACGGATATCCCTGGCTGATTCACCGCCTGGCCTACCGGCGCACGAATCACCCCAACCTGCACGTGCGCGGGTACAAGGAAAAAGGAAACATCAATACGCCGATGGAACTGGCCATCAACAACCAGATTGATCGCTTCAGCCTGGCCATGGATGCAATCGATCGCACGCCCAAATTGCAGAAAATCGGCACGCACGCGAAGGAGAAGTTCCGCAACTGGCAGATCGAGTGCAAGAACTACGCGTACGCACACGGCATCGACAAGCCGGAAGTGGTGGCGTGGAGGTGGCCGTTTTCCAAATAGGTGCGGGAACCGGGGAGTGAATCAAACGAAGAGAATGAAGCCAAGCGAATGATGAACGTTCTCGTGCTCAATGCGGGCAGCTCCAGCCTGAAGTTCCAGTTGATTTCCACAGACCTGGAACGCATGAAGCGCGATGCTGATGACCGGTTGTGCCGCGGGCAGATGGAGGGCATCGGGGGAGAGGCCAAGATCAAGGTTCACGGGCGCGACGGATCGCCGCGGGAACTTACGGCGAAGATCGCCGATATCCCCACCGCGCTCGACTGGCTGGTGCGTTGGATCGTCTCCGAGCCATCAGGCATAAGCGAAATCGAGAAGCTCGCGGACGTCCACGCCGTGGGCCACCGCGTGGTGCACGGCGGAGAACGCTTCACCGAGTCCGCCGTCATCACAGAAGAGGTCCTGAAGGGCATCGAGAGCTGCGTGGACCTCGCGCCCCTGCACAATCCAGACAACATCAAAGGCATCCAGGCGGCGCGGCGCGTTTTTGGCGCGAACGTGCCGCAGGTGGCTGTATTCGACACGGCCTTCCACCACCGCCTGCCCGAGCACGCCTACCTGTATGCGATCCCCTACCACCTGTACGAGCAGCGCCACATTCGCCGTTACGGATTTCATGGAACGTCGCATCGCTACGTGGCCTACCGCTATCGCGTTCTGCGCGGCCTCAGCAGGGAGCAGACCAATGTGATCACGCTGCACCTGGGCAATGGCTGCTCCGCGGCGGCAATTCGCGGCGGCTATCCGGTGGACACCTCGATGGGCATGACGCCGCTCGAGGGGCTGGTGATGGGCACGCGCTCCGGAGATCTGGACCCGGCTGTAGTGGCTTTCATCGCGGAGAAAGAAAACCTGTCTGGTGACCAGGTGCAGGCGCTGCTGAATGCAAAATCCGGCCTGCTCGGGCTTTCCGGGTCGTCGAACGATATGCGCGCGCTGGAAGAAGCCGAGAAGCGCGGGGACAAACGCGCGCGCCTGGCCATCGACGTATTCTGTTACCGCGCCAGGAAATATATCGGCGCGTTCCTGGCGGCCATGGGAGGCGCGGACGCCATCGTGTTCACCGGCGGCATCGGAGAGAACTCGCCCGCCGTCCGCAGCCGCATCTGCGCGGGCCTGGAATTTGCCGGGCTGAAGCTGGACGCGGCGAGGAACCAGCAGACGGTGGGCCGCCAGGGTCAGATCAGCAGCGACGATTCGCGCCTGCCTGTCTATGCGATCCCCACGGACGAGGAATTGCTGATCGCCCGCGATACCGTGCGTTGCATTCTGGGAGAGCCGCACCCGTCGTAGCCGGCGGCCCGGCGCAGCACGTTGCGGCCAGGCAAGGCCGGTTCCGAGCGACGTAACGAAATCCGTACCCGCGGCAAACTAATCATCCGCCCGCACCCACACGTCAGGATACTGTGTGTGAGACATGGCGACGGCTCCGGTGTTCGCTCTGCTCGCGGTAAACGCCCTCCTCTTCGGGGCCGCAATCCTTCTCTTCGAAAAGCCCTCACAGCGCCGGGAAACGCTTTCCCTGGGCGTCTTGTTTTTCTGTTCTGGAATGCCGGCGCTGATCTACCAGATCGTTTGGCAGCGCGTGCTCTTCGCGGCCTACGGCGTGAACGCGGAATCCGTGGCTGTGGTGGTGAGCGCGTTCATGGCGGGCCTGGGATTGGGCGCGCTGGCCGGTGGATGGCTCTCCGCGCGCTGGCCGCGGCTCGGCATCATTTTCTTCGGAGCCGGAGAGCTGGGCACGGCGT
>DATFZR010000324.1:0-2843 GCA_035314265.1 Candidatus Acidiferrales bacterium | reverse complement strand
AGATTCCGCTGATGGCGAAGATCATCGCCGTTGCCGATACGTTTGACGCCATCACCACGAACCGTCCATACCAGTCTGCAATGGACCTGGAATTCGCGCTGAAGCGCGTTCGCGAACTGGCCGGCTCCCGCTTCGACCCCTCCATCGTGGCCGCCCTGGAAGAGGCCGCGCGCGACGGGAAACTGAAGTTGAGCGCCACGCTCGTAGAAGTTTAGGCGCTGCGGGCGGAGCACGGCCCCGGGAGGCGCCTCGGATGTCAGCCCCGATCACGCGGCGTTATTTCCTGGCACTGACGGGTACGCTGATGAGTTCGCCCACAATTCCGGCTGCAGGCAACGTTCCTCCCACGCTCGACCACATCCTGCTGGGCGCGGGCGACCTCGACGCGGGCGTTCTGGAAGTGGAAAAGAAGGCGGGCGTGCGCGCCGCGGGCGGGGGCTCGCATCCGGGCGCGGGAACGCGCAATGCCCTGCTCTCGCTGGGCACGGAGCGCTACCTGGAGATCATCGCGCCCGATCCGCAACAGAGCGGCACACCATCAACGCGCTACGGAAACCTGGCCGGGCTGAAGCAGCCGCGCCTGGTCGGCTGGGCCGTGCACACCCACGATATCGAGGGCGTGGCGCGGCGGCTGCGCGATGCGGGAATGGATGCGGTGGGACCGAACGACGGCTCCCGCGTGCGGCCGGATGGGAAGACGCTCCATTGGCGGACGCTCAACCTGAAAGACAACCGCGGGGGCTTGCTGCCCTTCTTTATTCAATGGGGCGACGGAACCGTGCATCCTTCGGTGGACGCGCCTGGCGGTTGCAGCCTGGTTTCCTTTGAAGTGGAGAGCGCAGATGATTCACATCTGCGGGAACTCTTCCAAAAGATGGGGATCGAGGTGGCTGTTCGACGGGGAGCAGCCGTCCTGCTGCGCGCACGGATCGCAGGGCTGCGCGGCGATTTCGAACTGACTTCCTGACGGATGGGCGGCTCTGCGGTTGCGCGGCTGTTGTTTTCCCGCATGATGCGCTACCATTTTGAGACAGAAGATATGCAGATCAAACCCGATCCCGACACTGAAAAACTGATCGAGAAGGAACTCGAAGAGGGCCGTTTCCCGGATGCCTCATCCCTCGTAGGAGTCGCCCTGAAACACTTCCTGATCGCCCGCGAACTCGGCGAGGAGTACACGCGTGAACAGATTGGCGCCAAGGTGGACCGGGGGCTGGCCGAACTGGAGGCCGGAGAGGGCCTCGACGGCGAGGCCTTCTTTGAAGGTCTGAGACGTCGAGAAAAGGCCCCTCATCGTCCCCGCTAATGTCGTCCTTCCGCCTTTCGCTTGAAGCCGCGCGCGACATCACTGAGATTTTCGACTACATTGCCCAGGACAGCGAAAAGGCGGCCGAGCGCGTGCGTGTGGGGTTACTTGAGGCCATGCGCGACCTTGCTCGCATGCCCGGAATGGGCCATCGGCGGGAAGATCTCACCAGCCGTGCTGTACTCTTCTGGCCCATGGGCGCTTACCAAGTGATCTACAAGCCCGGAACCCAACCATTGCAAATCGTGGCTGTACTGCACGGCAAACGAAACATCCGGCCCATTCTGCGCGAAAGATAGCCGATTGAAGTCCAACGCTCCCGCGTGGCAGGCTCAAAGGCTGGGATTTGCCCGCCATCCTCGAGTGCTCGTTAGCTTCGAGATAGACCCCGACGCTGAGCAAACGTAAACCGAGAGCCCTTCGCGGCATTTCCTCATCGCCCGGTTCTGACGGCAATGCCCGGCAAACGTTCTGCTAAGATAATTACGATGATTACCCTTTTCGGACCGCCGGAACCGACGCTCGCGGAGAAGCTGAAGAAATCGGTCAGCAAGACGCGGGAAGTGCTCACGATGCCGCTGGGCGAGCTGCTGGCCGGCGGAAAGAAAATCGACGAAGAGCTGCTGAAAAAGCTGGAAACGGCGCTGCTCTCGGCCGATTTGGGGGTGCGCACCACGCGCGAGATCCTTGCGGCGCTGCGCGAATCGGCCGCACAGCAGAAGATTACGGACAGCAGCCAGGTGCGCGGCGCGCTGAAGAGCCAGATCGCAGACATCCTGCGCGCGCCGGTGCGTTCAAACGGGACGGCGCAGGCAACGCCGCTGGTGATTTTCGTCGTGGGCGTGAACGGAACCGGCAAGACCACGACCATCGGGAAGCTGGCCAACCGGCTGCGGAAGGAAAACCGCTCCGTGCTGCTGTGCGCGGCAGACACGTTCCGTGCCGCGGCTATCGAGCAACTGGAGATCTGGGCGCGGCGCAACGGCGTGGAGATGATCCGCCAGAAGTCCGGCGCGGATCCCGCCGCGGTGGTATTCGACGCCATGGCTGCCGCGCGCGCGCGTGGCGTAGACGTGGTGATCGTGGATACGGCCGGGCGGCTGCACACGAAGTCCAACCTGATGGCCGAGCTCGAAAAAATGAAGCGCACCGCGGCGAAGCAGATCGAGGGCGCGCCGCACGAAGTGCTGCTGGTGCTCGACGCCACGACCGGGCAGAACGGGCTGTCGCAGGCGCGAGAGTTTACCGAACACGCGGGAGTGACCGGACTGGTGCTCACCAAACTCGACGGGACCGCAAAGGGCGGCATCGCCGTGGCCATCGTGCGCGAGCTGGGCCTGCCCATCCGCTTCGTCGGCACAGGCGAGCAGATTGACGATCTGGTGCCGTTCGACGCCGCGACGTTCGCCAATTCCCTGCTGGACTGAACGGCGATGCCACGGAAAAACGCCAAGGCAACTGCGTCTTCGCCCGAGGCGAATTCTCTCGATTACAAATGGATGGCGCGCGTACTGGCGCTGGCGCGCAAGGGCGAGGG
>DATFZR010000323.1:0-11981 GCA_035314265.1 Candidatus Acidiferrales bacterium | reverse complement strand
GAACGGCTCTATCCCTGGGGAGACACGCACCCCGATGCCTCGCGCGGCAATTTTGGTGGCGCACGCTGGGACCCCGAATCCGTGGCCGCCCATCCAGAAGGCGCCAGCGCTTTCGGCGTGCGCGATTTGCTGGGCAACGGCTGGGAATGGACCTCCACTCCCTTCGCCCCATTCGCCGGCTTCGAGCCTTTCCCCTTCTACCCCGGCTATTCCGCCGATTTCT
This sequence comes from Candidatus Acidiferrales bacterium, assembly GCA_035314265.1. GTDB lineage: Bacteria > Acidobacteriota > Terriglobia > Acidiferrales > UBA7541 > JOPF136. The sequence continues at coordinate 11,758 of DATFZR010000323.1, read as the reverse complement.
TCGACGGGCGGCATTTTGTGATGAAGGGCGGCTCCCCGCGCACGGCCGAATGCCTGCTGCGCCGCCCGTTCCGCAACTGGTTCCAGCCGCGCTATCCCTATGTGTACGCCACCTTCCGTTGCGTGGAGGCCTAAACCATGAATGCCGCAGCCCGCATGTCCTTTGAACGCCTGACCGAGCCCGGCCTCGCCGATTTCGCCGCCGACGTCCGCGAAGGGCTCACCAAGCCAGGACAAAAAGAGCTTTACTCCAAATATCTCTACGACGAAATCGGCTCGTCGCTCTTCGAAACCATTTGCCTGCTGCCCGAATACGGCCTGAGCCGCGCCGGCGAACGCTTGCTCGAGAGGAATTCCGAGGATATCGTCAACCGTTTGCCGGGCCCCGTGATGGTCGCCGAACTGGGCAGCGGCACGGGCCGAAAAACCCGTTGGGTGCTCGAGGCCCTCGCGCGCAAACAGAACGTCAACTACTACCCCATCGATATTTCCCGCTCGGCCTTGAACCGCTGCGAGCTCGATCTGGGACGCCTGGAAGCCGTCAGCATCGTGGGATTCGAGCGCGCCTATCTCGACGGCCTGCTCGAAGTCGCCGCGCGCCGCGAACCGGGCGTGCGTTTGCTGGTGCTCTTCCTGGGAAGCACCATCGGCAATTTCGACCGGCCGGCCGGCGACGGCTTTCTTCGCGAAGTGCGCAAAATTCTGTTTGAGGGCGATTCCCTTCTTCTCGCCACCGACCTGGAAAAGCCGGAGGGCCTGCTGCGCCTGGCGTACAACGATCCCGCCGGCGTCACCGCGGCCTTCAATTTGAACCTGCTCGCCCGCATCAACCGGGAACTCGGCGCGGACTTCAACCTGGCGCGCTTCGAGCACACCGTCCGCTACAGCCAAGCGGAGCGCCGCGTCGAGATGCACCTCCTCTCCACCGGGAAACAGCGTGTGCGTATCCCCGGCGCCTCACTCGAGATTTCTTTCGAGCCCGGCGAAACCATCTGGACGGAAAGCTCCCACAAATACAATTGCGCTGAAGTGGTGCAGATGAGCGCGCGCACCGGCTACCGCTGCGAGGCCCAGTGGCTGGACGCGGAATGGCCGTTTGCCCAGAGCCTGTGGATTGCCGCCTGAGAATGGCCTAACAATAGTTCGAGGATCGGAGAAACGAATCATGCCAAAAGCCTATTGCAACGGGGTGGTAATCGCCGAAAGCAATGCCACCGTGGTCGTCGAGGGCAATCAGTACTTCCCGATCCAATCCGTCCGCCAGGAATACCTGCGGCCCAGCGCCACGCACACGGAGTGTCCCTGGAAAGGCACGGCCAGCTACTACCACGTGGAAGTGGACGGCCAGCGCAATGCCGACGCCGCCTGGTACTATCCCGCGCCCAAACCCGCCGCCAGCCAGATCAAGGACCACGTCGCTTTCTGGCGCGGCGTGAAGGTGGAAGTGTAGGCGCCGCCTGGGAAACCCCGGGGGGCGCGAGCCGCATCTTTCGTCTCAACGCACGGAGCGCCGGAGGCGCTCGAACCCCGCACCCATGAGCGGAAGCCTGATGCTTCGGTCGATTCTCGTGCCGCTCGTCGTAGCGGGCGCATGGCTCGCGTCGCCGCGTGCAGCCGCGCGGCCGCCGCAGGACCCGCCAGCTCCCGCACAGGATAAGCCCGCTCCAGCGCCCGACAAGGGCGCCTTCGTCCCCGTTCCCCTTCCGCAGGGCACCCGCGTTTTCCTCAAAGACGGCAACTTCCTGCTGGTCCGCGAATACAAAATACAGGGCGACCGCGTGCGCTATTGGAGCGTCGAGCGCTCCTCCTGGGAGGAAATCCCCAAGGAGATTGTGGACTGGGAAGCCACCCATAAAGGTGAAGCCGAAGACGCGGCCCAGAAAAAGCAGATTGACGAGAAGCTTCAGGAAATCCGCCAGCACGAACGCGCCAACTCGCTCGACGTGGACGCCAGCGTCGAGGTCGCTCCCAACGTCTACCTGCCGGATGAGGCCGGCTTCTACGTAGTGGCCAACGGCACGGTCGCTACCCTGTCGCAAGACCTGGCCGACTCGACCATGAGCAAGCGTCGCCTGCTCGTCCAGATCCTCAGTCCCATCCCCATAGTTCCCACCAAACACAATGTGGACTTGAAGGAAGCCCACGCCAAGCTCCGCCTCCACGACTCGCGGCCCGAGTTCTACTTCCGCACCGCGGACAAACGCGAGCCCGCCGTGGCCCTGCTTCGCGTTCAGATCCGGGGAAACTCCCGGCACATCGTCGAAATCAACACCGTGGCCATTAGCGGCCAGTCCTACACCAAGGAAAACCAGATTCTGCTCGAGCGCTGGGTGGTGGCACTGGGCACCTACCGCTACACCGTGGCCCAAAAGCTCGAAGCCGGCGAGTACGCCTTCATCGAAAACTTGCCGGACAAAGGCATGGAGCTGTACGTGTGGGATTTCGGCGTGGACGCATCCACCGCGGCGCCGGAGAAAAAGTAAGTCGCAACCTCGCGGGCCGCCGGCGAACCCTCGCACGGCCCAGCGCGATCAAGAAACAATGCCAGGGCCGGAATCCTCTCCCTCGCCCGCCTGGGCCGCCGGCAGCGTCACATGAAACACACTGCCTCCGCCCGGGGCGGGTTGCACCCGGATTTCCCCTCCATGCTCCCGGACGATTGACATGGAGATGCTCAATCCCAGCCCCGTGCCCCGCCCAGGACGCTTCGTGGTGAAGAATGGATCGAAGATTTTCTCCACGACGTCCGTCGGGATGCCCGGCCCATCGTCCTGAATGGCCGCCCACACCGTTGGCTCTCCTGCCGCTCCTCGGCCCATGCGCACGCGTATCGTGCCGCTCTCCCGGATCTCGCGGATGGCCTGCTCCGCATTCACCACAAGGTTCAGAAACACCTGGATGAGCTGGTTCGAGTCGCCCAGCACGTCCGGAATCCCTTTTTCCGGCAGGAAGTCCACAGACACGTTGTTCCGGCGCAGCGAATATTCGTGCAGGTGGAGCGCCCTGCGCAGCACGTCCGCCAGTTGCACGCGTCCCCTGCGCGGCGCCGGCGGACGCGCGAACGAGAGCAGGTCCTGCACGATGTCCGCGGCGCGGCGCGCCTGCTGGTGCATCAGCTCGAGCTGCCGGCGGTGGCCCGGATCTTCCGTATGCTCGCGCAGCATGTCGCTCACGGCCAGAATCGCCGTGAGCGGATTGTTCAGCTCGTGCGCCACGCCCGCCATCATCTGGCCCATGGCCGCCAGCTTCTCGCTCTGCATCACCTGCTGCTCCAGGCGGTTCAACTCCGTAACGTCCCGCAGGGAAGCAATCATTCCCGTCACGCTTCCGTCTGAATCCGCAATCGGCGCCACGGTGGCGCGCAGCATGCGCCACGCGCCGTCGTGATGCTGCGAGCGGTATTCCAGCGTGTCGTTCGTCTTCTCCCCGCTCAAGATCTCGTGCACCAGCGTATCCAGGTGCGCCTGGTCGTCCGGATGCGCCCGCATCCCGTAGCGCACGCCCAGCAGGTCTGCCGGGCCGTAACCCAGCACTTCGCGGATGCGGTTGCTCACGAACGTGAATTTCCCTTCGCGGTCCAGCACCACGATCAGGTCCGGAAAGCTCTCGATAAGCCGCCGCGCAAATTCCTGCTTGTCGTGAAGCGAGCGTTCCATCTCCAGGCGCGCGGAAATGTCCACCAGGATGCCCTGGTACCGCAGGGGCCGCCCCGAAGAATCGCGCACGAGCGTCGCCGTGTCCAGGCAGGTGAGCCGCGTGCCGTCCTTCCTTCGCAGCACGATTTCGCGCGCCACCAGCCGCCCATGCTCCTCCAGCAGAATGGCCTCGGCGGCCCGCTGTTCCGAGTCGAGGAACAGTTCCTTCGCGTTCACTTTCATCAGTTCTTCGCGCGACGCAAATCCGAGCATGCGCGCCAGCGCCGGGTTGGCATCCAGGATCTCGCCCTCCGGAGTGGTGAAGTACACGCCCTCCTGCAACGAGTTGAAGAGCTCCGCAAAGCGCGCCTCGTTCTGGCGCTCCTGGGTCACGTCACGGCCCAGGCAGCTCACGCCTGCGGTGCGGCCATCGCGCACTACCGCATGCAGCACGCAATCGAAGAAGCGCACCTCCCCGGAAGCCTTCAGCCGCACCCGCAGCGTGCCGAACCAGTGCCGGTGCTCCTCAAATCGCGCTGCCGCGGCCTGCGCGGTGGCCAGGGAAGGCTCGCTTACAAACTCATCGAGGCGATGGCCCACCACCTCGTTGAAGTCGCGTCCGAACAGATCCACCACGCGCCGGTTGGCCGCCAGAATCTCTCCGTCCATCGAGAAGGCCAGCACCGGATCGTCAAGGCTGTCAATCAGGTCGCGATATCCCTGCTGGGATCGCTGGATGACGTAGTAGAGACGCTCAAACTCCCTGGCGGCGGGCACGCCCACAGCCATGGCCAGCTGCTGCGACTGCGCTTCCACCAGTTCCCGGCGCGCGTGCGCCACGTGCGACCTTCGCCTCCACACCAGCGCCGCAAGCCACGCGATCAGCGCCACCACGGCCACAGGCACTGCGGCAAAATGGAGGCTCAGCGCCTCCAGTCTCTGGGCAAACTCCGCGCCCAGCGCCACAGCCAGCAGCACCAGCAGCAGCAAGCACCAGCGCCACAACTCCTGCTCGCGCTTCTCCTGCGCCGCAACCATTTCACGCGGAGAAGGCATAGACGGGCGTCCGCCTTCACGTGCGGGTGAAGTCGAGGAACGGCGATCCGCCGGGTTGGAAGGGGGAGCCGACATCGGGGCCTGGGGTTCCAATCGATTCTAGGAAGGGGCGGCCTGGAAGCGCAACGCCATCCCTGTGCGTGGGTTTCTATCCGCCAAGGGCCGTCGCAAGAGGGAGTTGTGGGATAAGCCGGACAACCCGCTACCAGACCCGCCGGACCGCGTAATCATCAATCCATTTGTCCTTACTGATGATGTACAGATTCTCGGCTTGGGCCTGGGCAATGAGCATACGGTCGAACGGATCCCGAAGAGGTCCTTCGAGAAGGCCGGCGCGGGTTGCGTGCGCCGCCGAAATCGGCAGTTCGGCGAATCCTTCCTGCTGCAATTCGCCGCCGAAATCGGCCACGAGTGGGCCGGCCTCCAGCTTCCCAGCCCGGCTCTTGATGGCAATCTCCCAGGCGGGGGTGGCGGAGACCAGAACGGTGGTGGCCTGGCTTTCGACCATCTGGCGAGCGCGAGGCGACAGCCTGTCGGGCGCCTCAAGCCACCAGATCAAGGTGTGCGTGTCGAGAAGCGCCCTCATCCGAGGCCCCACTCCGCCAGCTCGCGCTTGGACATCGGCTTGAAGAATCCCGGAAGAATCCGGATTTTCCCCTTCAACCTGCCAGGGATGCGCTTCTTGCGCGAGCTCGCAAGGGGCACCAGTCGCACCACTGGCTCTTTGCCGCGAGCAATCACCACATCACCTCCCCCACACGCTTCCCGGATCAGCCGGGAGAGGTTTGTCTTGGCTTAGTAGACGGTGTACATGGTTAGCTGAGTATATTAGTCCAGTTGTGCCCGTCAAGCCGCGAGTCGGTGGCGTCGGCAGGGAGGACACCCCGAGCGCCAGTTCGAATATGCCTTTCGGACGATGCAAGCAAATGCCGCACAAAAAGAAACAGGGGCACGGCATGCCGTGCCCCTGTAAAGAACTCTGCCGCGTAGCGCGGCAGCGAATACGCCCTGGCCTATCCTTCGGCCGGCGCCCCACTGTCTTTGCGGAGGTATTCAAGGGCGGCCGCTTCCTCGGGCGACAGCGGCACTTCCTCGGGCTCCGGTTCCGGCTCGGGCACTTCCGTAAGCAGTTGGACGTTGCGGTAGAAGTCCAGCCCCGTGCCCGCCGGGATGAGCCGGCCCATGATCACGTTTTCCTTCAGGCCGCGCAGGTAGTCCACCTTGCCGGAAATGGCCGCCTCCGTGAGCACCCTCGTGGTTTCCTGGAAGCTCGCCGCGGAAATAAACGAATCCGTGGAGAGCGACGCCTTGGTGATGCCGAGCAGCATCGGCCGCCCGGTGGCAGGCCGGCCGCCTTCGGAGAGAATGCGATCGTTCTCTTCGCGGAAGCGGAACTTGTCCACCTGCTCGTCGAGCAGGAACATGGTGTCGCCCACATCTTCCACCTTCACCCAGCGCATCATCTGCCGGGCAATGGTCTCGATGTGCTTGTCGTTGATGTTCACGCCCTGCAGCCGGTAGACCTCCTGGATCGAAGTCACCAGGTAGGCCTGCGTGAATTTCTCGCCGAGAACCGCCAGCAAGTCGTGCGGGTTCAGCGGGCCGTCAATCAACGGCTCGCCGGCGCGGATGTGCTCGCCTTCCTGCACGTTGATGTGCACGCCGCGAGGGATCAGGTACTCCTTCACCGTGCGGCCGTCTTCGCTCTCCACGATGATCTTGCGCTGTCCCTTGGTGATTTCGCCGTACTTCACGATGCCGTCGATCTCGCTGATTACGGCGGGGTCGCGCGGCTTGCGCGTTTCAAATAGCTCCACCACGCGCGGCAGGCCGCCCGTGATGTCCTTGGTCTTCGTGGTCTCGCGGGGAATCTTCGCGAGCACGTCGCCCGGGTGCACTTCGTCTCCGTCCACCACCATCAAGTGCGCCCTTGTGGGCATCAGGTACTTCTTCTTCGGACGGCCCGCGGAATCGCGCACCATCACCGTGGGCTGGTGCTTTTCGTCGCCCGGCGGCAGCGTCACCACCAGCTGCGACAGCCCGGTCACCTCGTCCACCTGTTCCTCGATGGTCACTCCGGGCTGCAGGTCCTTGAATTGGATCGACCCGCCCGCTTCCGTAAGGATCGAGAAGGTGTACGGATCCCATTCGCAGACGATCTCTCCGATGGAGACGGGCTGCTTCTCCGTCACCTTCAGGTGCGCGCCGTACACCACGTGATGCCGTTCCTTCTCGCGGCCCTTGTCGTCCACCACGGCGATCAACCCGGACCGGTTCATCGCGATCAGGTTGCCGTTGCGGCCCTCGACCGTCTTCAGGTCGATGAATTTGATGAATCCGTTGCTCTTCACTTCCACGCGGGACTGCTCCGTAACTCGCGTGGCCGTGCCGCCGATGTGGAATGTGCGCATGGTGAGCTGCGTGCCGGGCTCGCCGATGGATTGCGCCCCGATCACGCCCACCGCCTCGCCCATTTCCACCATGCGTCCGGTGGCCAGGTTGCGCCCGTAACACCGCGCGCACACGCCGCGGCGCGTTTCGCACGTCAGCACGGAGCGGATTTTCACCCGCTCGATGCCCGCCGCCTGAATCGTGCTGGCCAGCTCTTCGCTGATGTCCTGGTTGATCTCGCACACCACGTTGCCTTCGTAGTCCTTGATCCGTTCGAGCGAAACGCGGCCCACCACCCGGTCGCGCAGCGGCTCGACTTCCACGCCCGCCTCGAGGATCGGTTCCACAAAGATGCCTTCCGATGTGCCGCAGTCCAGCTCGCTGATGATCACGTCCTGGGCCACGTCCACCAGCCGGCGCGTCAGGTAGCCCGAATCCGCCGTCTTCAGCGCCGTGTCTGCCAGGCCCTTGCGCGCGCCGTGCGTCGAGATGAAGTACTGCAACACGGTGAGGCCTTCGCGGAAGTTTGAAGTGATCGGCGTCTCGATCACTTCGCCGGAAGGCTTGGCCATCAGTCCGCGCATGCCGGAAAGCTGCCGGATCTGCTGCTTCGATCCGCGCGCCCCGGAGTCCGCCATCACGTAGATGGGGTTGATCTCGCCCTTCTTGTCGCTCTCTTCGAGCACCTTGAACATCTTCTCCGCCACCTTTTCGGTGACGTCGCTCCAGATCGCGACCACTTTGTTGTAGCGTTCGCCGTTCGTGATCGCGCCGTCCAGGTACTGCTTCTGGACGTTCACCACGTCGCGCTCCGCTTCGGCCACCAGCCGTTCCTTGTCCGGCGGGATCACCATGTCGTCGATCCCGATCGAGATGCCCGCGCTCGTGGCGTACTGGAAGCCCAATTCCTTCAGCTCGTCCAGCATGCGCACGGTCAGCGCCTGCCCGAACCGCAGGTTGGCGTACTGCACCAGCAGCTGCAGCCCCTTCTTCTTCAGCAGGCCGTTGATGAACGGCATGGCTTTGGGCAGGTGGTCGTTGAAGATCACCCGGCCCACCGTGGTGTTCACGAACTGCCGGTTCAGCGTGATGGACTGCGCGTGCGGGATGTCCTGGTCGTCAAACGCCGTGCCCAGGTCGATCACCTCGCCCGTGTACCGCAGGCGGATGGGAGTGAGGATTTCCACCTCGCCGGCCTCAAGCGCCAGAACCACTTCGTCCGTCGAACCGAACGCGCGGCCTTCGCCCTTCGACCCGCCGCGTCCCTTCGTCAGGTAGTAGATGCCCAGCACCATGTCTTGCGTCGGCACCGCCAGCGGCAATCCGTTCGCCGGAGACAGAATATTCCGCGCGCTCAGCATCAGCACGGACGCTTCGATCTGCGATTCCGGTGAAAGCGGAATGTGCACCGCCATCTGGTCGCCGTCGAAGTCCGCGTTGAACGCCGTGCATACCAGCGGGTGGATGCGGATGGCCTTGCCTTCCACCAGCACCGGTTCGAATGCCTGGATGCCCAGGCGGTGCAGCGTCGGCGCGCGGTTGAGCATCACGGGATGCTCGCGGATCACGTCCTCCAGGATGTCCCACACGATCGCGTCCTGCTGCTCCACCATCTCCTTGGCCTGCTTGATGGTGGTGCAGTGTCCGCCCGCCTCGAGCTTGTGGTAGATGAACGGCTTGAAGAGCTCGAGCGCCATCTTCTTCGGCAGCCCGCACTGGTGGAGCCGCAGCTCCGGTCCCACCACGATTACCGAGCGGCCGGAGTAATCCACGCGCTTGCCCAGCAGGTTCTGCCGGAAGCGTCCTTGCTTTCCCTTGAGCGCGTCGGAGAGCGACTTGAGCGGGCGGTTGTTGGCCCCGCGCAGCACGCGCCCGCGGCGTCCGTTGTCGAACAGCGCGTCCACGGCTTCCTGCAGCATGCGCTTTTCGTTGCGCACGATCACGTCCGGCGCATGAAGTTCCATCAGCTTCTTCAGCCGGTTGTTCCGGTTGATCACCCGGCGGTACAGGTCGTTCAGGTCGGAAGTGGCAAATCGCCCGCCGTCCAGCGGCACCAGCGGGCGCAACTCCGGCGGCAGCACCGGGATCACGTCCAGAATCATCCATTCCGGCTTGTTGCCGCTCTTGCGGAAAGACTCCACCACCTTCAGCCGCTTCGCGTACTTGATGCGCTTCTGCAGGCTGGCGTCGTTCTTCATCTTTACGCGCAGCTCTTCGCCCAACTTTTCAATGTCCGTCGCGCGCAGCAGCTCCTTGATGGCTTCCGCGCCCATGCCCGCGCGGAACTTGCCCGCGTAGTCCTTCTGCAGCTCGCGGAACTTGTCTTCCGTGAGCAGTTCCTTTTCCTTGAGTCCGGGCGCCTCGCCCGGATCCACCACCACAAAGCCCTCGAAGTACAGAATGCGCTCGAGGTCCCGCATGCTGATGTCCAGCAGGTAGCCGATGCGGCTGGGCACGCCCTTGAAGAACCACACGTGCGAGCACGAAGACGCCAGTTCGATGTGCCCCAGGCGCTCGCGCCGCACCTTGCTCAGCGTCACTTCGACGCCGCACTTGTCGCAGATCACCCCGCGGTGCTTCATGCGCTTGTATTTGCCGCAGAGGCATTCCCAGTCCGTCACCGGCCCGAAAATCTTGGCGCAGAACAGGCCGTCGCGCTCCGGCTTGAATGTGCGGTAGTTGATCGTTTCCGGTTTGGTCACCTCGCCATGGGACCACGACCGGATCTTTTCCGGACTTGCCAGGCTGATCCGGATCGAGTCGAAATCGGCAATTTGGCTTGCACGGTCATAAGGGCTGCTTCGATACAAGGCTTCCTCCTACCACCCCCTGCCAGGGGCGGCCTACAGCCAAAATCCGGTGAACTTCATGCGTCCCGTTCCCGTTGTTCCGGTACCGGGACGCCAAATCAATCCGCGGCCTGTTCCGTGGGCTTCTGCCGCTTCATCAGCTCCACGTCCAGGCACAGCGACTGCAGTTCGCGCACCAGCACGTTAAAGGATTCGGGCACGCCCGGATCGATCCCCGGCTCGCCCTTCACGATGGCCTCGTAAATCTTGGCCCGGCCATACACGTCGTCCGATTTGCAGGTCAGCAACTCCTGCAGGATGTGCGCCGCGCCGTACGCCTCCAGCGCCCAGACTTCCATTTCGCCGAAGCGCTGGCCGCCGAACTGCGCCTTGCCGCCGAGTGGCTGCTGCGTGATGAGCGAGTACGGCCCGATGGAACGCGCGTGAATCTTGTCGTCCACCAGGTGCGAGAGCTTCAGCATGTAGATGTAGCCCACGGTCACCGGCGACCCGAATTTCTCGCCGGTAATCCCGTCGAACAGCTCGGTCTTGCCGTTAACCGGCAGTCCCGACACATCCAACAGGCGCCGGATTTCCGTCTCGCGCGCGCCGTCAAACACCGGCGTGGCCATCGGAATCCCGTCGTGGAAGTTGCGCGCCAGGTCCACCACGTCCTCGTCGTCCATTTCGGAGATGGACTTCCAGATCGAAGTCTCCCCGAATGTTTCCTTGAACCACTTGCGCACCACGTCGGCCTTGGTGGATTCCTCCAGCAGCTTCGTGAGCAGTCCGCCCAGTTCGCGCGCCGCCCAGCCCAGGTGCGTTTCCAGGATTTGCCCGACGTTCATGCGCGACGGCACGCCGAGCGGGTTGAGTACGATTTCCACCGGCGTTCCATCCGGCAGGTACGGCATGTCCTCTTCCGGCACCACGCGCGCGATCACGCCCTTGTTCCCGTGGCGGCCGGCCATCTTGTCGCCCACGGAGAGCTTGCGCTTCATGGCCACGTACACCTTCACCAGCTTGATCACGCCCGGCGGCAGCTCGTCGCCCTTCTTCAGCTTGCCGATGCGCTCGTCCGTGATTTTCCGCAGCACGTCGATCTGCCGCGAAGTCATCTCCTCGATCTCGTCGATCTTCTCGATTAGGAGCGGGTCTTTTTCATCCAGGCGCAGGCGTTTCAGGTTGCGCGTGGACACCTTTTCGATGATGTCGCGGGTCAGCGTCACGCCCTTGGTCAGCAGGCGCTTGTTCGTCTTTTCGTCGTGCAGGTCCGCGGCCAGCTTCCTGCCGGACAAAATCTCCGAAAGGCGCTTCAGCCGCTCGTCCGTCAGGATTCGGATTTCGTCCGACAGGTTCTTCTCCAGCCGCGATTCCTGCGAGGCCTCGATCGCCTTGTGGCGCTCGTCCTTCTCCCCGCCCTTGCGGCAGAAGATCTTCACGTCCACCACCGTGCCCTCGATGCCCGGCGGGCAGTAGAGAGAAGCGTCGCGCACGTCGCCGGCCTTCTCGCCGAAGATCGCGCGCAACAGCTTTTCTTCAGGGGTGAGCGTGGTCTCGCCCTTCGGCGTTACCTTGCCCACCAGGATGTCGCCCGGCTTCACCGTCGCGCCGATGCGGATCACTCCGCTTTCATCCAGGTTGCGGAGAAAGCTCTCGCTGATATTGGGGATGTCCCGGGTCACTTCTTCCGGCCCGAGTTTCGTGTCGCGCGCCTCGATCTCCAGCTCTTCAATGTGGATCGAAGTGTAGTAGTCCTCGCGCACCAGCTTTTCGCTCACCAGGATGGCGTCTTCAAAGTTGTATCCGCGCCAGGGAAGGAACGCCACCAGCACGTTGCGGCCCAGCGCCAGCTCGCCCCGGTCCGTGCACGGGCCGTCCGCCAGCA